>JBAWYZ010000032.1:0-13557 GCA_037143255.1 Leptolinea sp.
ATTGACCTGTCAACATTGGGTGCGCCTTAGTAGAAGGTTCCGGTTATATTGTTGTTAAAGTTGTATGCTAAACTATGAGACTATATTGAGGGGTTTCTGCAATGAGGAATGAATCGAAGACCACAAGCGGTAGTCAAAGTACGGTTGATCAGGCGCATGCAGTATTAACCGGCAAAACAAGAAAAAGTGGACTCAAGAAGATTATGCCTTTTCTTGGCCCGGCATTTATTGCCAGTGTGGCCTATGTAGACCCGGGAAATTTTGCCACTAATATTCAAGGCGGAGCGCAATTCGGGTATATGCTGCTATGGGTCATAATTGTTTCAAATCTGATGGCTATGTTGCTACAAACACTTTCTGCAAAATTGGGAATCGCCACCGGAAAAAACCTGGCCGAATCCTGCCGTCTATATTTCCCCAAACCGGTTGTTTGGGGAATGTGGGTGTTAATGGAAATTGTGGCAATGGCAACCGACCTGGCAGAATTTTTAGGCGCGGCGTTGGGTTTCTATTTATTACTAGGTGTTCCACTTTGGATAGCCGGCATTTTGACGGCAATTGCAACTTTTCTCATCTTAGGACTTGAAAGATCAGGATTTCGTCCACTGGAAGCTGTCATCACATCTTTTGTTGGTGTAATTGCTATTTCATACGTGGTTGAAACAATCCTTGACAAACCAGATTGGGGATTAGTCCTCAATTCGGCAGTGATTCCACGCTTTGCTGGAACAGAAAGTATCCTATTAGCAACCGGAATATTGGGCGCTACAGTAATGCCGCACGCAATATTTCTTCATTCAGCATTAACACAAAATAGAATTGTTGTTAGAAAACCAAAGCTATTGCAAAAGTTATTCCGCTATGAGCAAATTGACATATTCATTGCCATGGGGGCGGCTAGTTTAATTAATGCGGCTATGTTAATCATGGCGGCCTCCACCTTCCACCGCAGCGGGCTGACAAATGTCGGAACGATTGAGCAGGCATATATCACATTAGAACCGCTTCTCGGAAAAGCAGCCAGTTGGGTATTTGGACTTTCTCTACTTGCTTCCGGGCTTTCTTCTGCATCTGTTGGAACAATGGCAGGGCAAGTGATTATGCAAGGATTTCTACATTATGAAATCCCGGTTTGGATTCGGCGGCTTGTGACAATGGTTCCATCGCTGATTGTGATATTTATTGGATTCGACCCGACCAGGACGTTGGTTATCAGTCAGGTGGCGCTTAGTTTTGGTTTGCCATTTGCAGTAATTCCTTTGGTTTATTTCACCTCTCAAAAGAAATTGATGGGAGTGTTGGTCAACAAACCAATTACTACTTATGCCGCATGGGCGATTGCTGCATTGATTGTGGCGCTGAACTTTTTCTTAATATTTACTTCATTAGCGGGAGGAGTATGATGTTCAAACATATCCTTGTCCCATTGGATGGTTCGCAATTAGCAGAGAGTGTCATTGCACCTGTTTTGGAATTGGCCGTAAAAATCCAAGCACGGATCACATTAATTCATATTATTGAGGAAAGCGCTCCACAGAAGGTTCATGGTGAACACCATATTAAGACAGCGGAAGAAGCTGACAAATATTTAAAGCGGATCGCTTTAGTATTCCGGGCTAAAAAACTTGAAGTCAGTACACATGTTCATAGCCGGAAAGTTGATGATATCGTGGCGAGTCTGGTTGAGCATGCTTCTGAAATTGACCATGATTTAATCGTATTATGTGCTCATGGAGAAAATGGCTGGAAAAACAGATTGGTTGGTTCGATAGCCCAGAAGGTAATTGGGTTGGGGAAATTGCCAGTTTTGTTGCTGCAACCGGAGAAAAAGGAAAATGCAGGCGGAAATGAATTTCATTTTTCCAGGTTTCTTCTTGCATTAGATGGAGATGAGGAACACGAAGCCGGGGTTGAAAGGGCTGTTAGTCTGGCAAAATTAGTGCGAGCTGATTTGCATTTGTTAACCGTAATTGAAACGTTACTTACTTTGAGCGGGGCGCAAGCCGCGACTGGCATGTTGCTGCCTTCAGCAACCTCTGCAATATTGGAAATCGCGGAAGAGGATGCAGTAGAGCGATTGGAAGATAAGGCGTCTGTTTGGCGTTCAGAACGCCTCACAGTGACGCTGGATGTTCATCGGGGCGAACCGGTGCAGTGGATCGTCAAGGATGCCATTACCCACAATTGCGATTTAATTGTTCTGGGAACCCATGGGAAAAGTGGGATTAATGCTTTTTGGTCAGGGTCATCCGCTCCAAGAATACCTGGATTGACGAAAATACCGCTGTTATTAATTCCTGTCCATCATGACGATAGAAATTAGGCTAATCCCCAGATTTTTGAAGAGTCCTATGCCCAACCGCCAGAAGCAGGAACCCGATTGCTAGCTAAGAAAATTTTGTTTTCTATTTTTGGGAAAGAAATAACAATTTAAACCTTGAAGAAATATCGATCTTCAATATTCTGGGCAGATTCAGATTCATTGGGTTTCAGAAATGATCCCAATCGCGGCAGGGCAATTTTTACCTGGTCTGCCATCTGATGTCCAATTCTGCGCATGGAGAAGTGCGCATTTGAGGCTGTTCTCAGGGCGATAAAGTGAATTAGACTACGGAAATTGGTTTGTAAGACAACACACCGGTTGTAAGCATTGGGTAAGACATAGGATGCGGCAGCAGGGCAAGATTTATAAAGAACAGAATAAGCGTCTTTGGCGATTTCCATGGATTGACAATATTCTTCCACTAAACCGGTTTTTTGGATCAGCAGTGGGATGCTGTAACCGAATTTTGGTGAAAAAGGTAGCGGAGTTTGAGTCATCATCCGATGGCGTTTCAACTCAAGGTAGGCTCCCTGATCCAGAATGATTTCAAAGATAAAATTGCCGTATTCTGATTCACGAATGGGAATATCATGCTCATCCAGAACACTGAAAATGGATTGGAGCAATTCTTGCTTAGTTTCATTTGATGCTGTCATTAGGAACGAGTTGGCTTGCACATAGGTAACGCCAACAAAACGGGCAATTGCAGCAATTAGTATTTTCTCTTCCATATCAGGTGTAAAGCTTATTAGTTTTGCGCCGGTAAATGGGTCTGTTTGGTCGCCTGTATTTTCTTTTTCAATAATATGTTGAATGGCTTTTTCTGTTCGATAAAGGGATGCTTGTATATTGGCATATTTCAGCAGGGTTGGAATGGTGGATTGGGAAACTGCTTTGATTTCCTGCCCGAGTGAACGGACTTCAGCTAATGGGTGGGAAAGCATCTTCGTGATAGCGTGTTCCAATGTCCTGGCATTAATAGTGACGCCCACATTGGCGAAAGCCGAAACAGGCAGAAGAAATCTACAAACATCCACGGCTGCAGTTCGTATCTTTCGTTCACGAATAGCCGGATTTTCGCCGGGTTGTGTTTGAACCTCTTTTTCTACCGCTTCTATCAGCAACGGAAGCGATTTTTTGTAAAGTTGAAAAAGGTTTTGGCAAGTTTCCAAATAGATGGATTTTTCCGGAGGATTTGAAAATTCGTCCGGAATAAAAAAATCTTCACTACCCCATTGTTGATAACGGGTTGATTTTTCTGTGTACGAAGCCAATCTATTTGATTCCAGGCATTCCACTGCCAGGCGCGAGATATTTTCAACAGCGATATGTAAAACGGCGTGTTCGGCAACAGATGAATGCCCATATCCTACAACCCATTTTTCATGAAATTGGGAACTTTTTTCAGTGCTTAACTCTGCGGTTATTTGCCGGAAAGATTCGGGCGAGCGGGATGTTTTAGCAAAGGCAACGGCAATTGTTTCAGGGGAATGAATTTGCGGGTCAAGCAGGTAGACTTCTCTGAACCGTTGCATTCTTTATAACTCCCGGGCGGCCTGAATATCGCTTTGAATCTGATGAATCAATTCCTCGAATGAGGGAAACTTGATCTCTCCGCGAAGCCGATGCGTGAATTGTACTTGAAGTTCTTTCCCATATAAGTCGCCGTCAAAGTCTAATATATGTACCTCAATAAAAACTCGATTGGAATTGTTGGAAAATGTTGGGCGATAACCGATGTTGATCACAGATAAAAGCGGCTTTCCATCCAACATTGTGAAACAGCGATAAACTCCGGGAGCGGGCAGCAGTTTCTGTTGCCAAATATCCAGGTTCGCTGTTGGAAAACCAATTTTATGGCCTCTAGCATCCCCTTTCACTACAAAACCCTGAATACTGTAATAATTACCTAAAAATTGTGCTGCAGTTTGTACATCGCCTGCTTCAATTAATTGACGTATCTTACTTGAAGAAATAATCGTATCCCCAAAGTTTTCTGGTCCCATTACCAGAACATCAAAGCCCATATCTTTGCCAATACCTGATAAAACCTCAATAGTCCCAAAGCGGCCTTTACCCAATGCAAAACCAGGTCCAACAATAAGCTTGCGTAATCCCAAGTGACGAAAAAGCAATTGCATAAACTCACTGGCAGAAAGTGCTGCGAGTTCTACGGTAAATGGAATTGTTATCAGAACATCCACCCCTAAGGCTTCTAATTGAGCAGTTTTTTCATCCTGCGTTGATAGATAGTATGGTGTCTTTAGATTCTTTATGACAACTGCCGGGTGCGGGAAAAATGTTATGACAACCGCTGGCGCTTTGATTCCCTCAGCAGAATCTTTGAGTTTTTCAATTAGCCTTTTATGGCCGGCATGAACACCATCAAACGAACCGATAGTAACGCAAGCCTTATCAAGGCTCAATTCTGCAATGGAGCTTGCGCGGATCATCATTGATTAGGAAAAGAAGACTTTTTTAGGCTGCCACTCATCTGTTGCGGGATCAAATTCCAACAGGGCAACCAATTCACCCTGGTCGTTGATACCTCTTGCCCAGGTTGATTGCAGGGCAGGTGATTGAATTCTGATGCCATGCCGTACTGCTTCCACCTGCTCGGTTGTCAATTCCAGCGCGGGCCAATCTGAAAGCGCCTCTGCGGAAGGAATTATGTATTGATACCAGGTACCAGATTCAAAGGCATCGCGCAATTTCCGCAGGGGAACTGCATCTCGTAAAGTAAAACGCCCATTTTTTGTTCTGCGCAATCCTACCAGGTGCGCTCCGCATCCCAATCTTTCCCCAAGGTCATGCGCCAGGGATCGAATATAGGTTCCCGAGGAACAATACACATCAATGACAACTTCCGGGGGCGCCCATTCCAGCAGATCCAGGTTATAAACATGGATAGTACGGGGGGCGAGTTCAAATTCTTCCCCATCGCGCGCCATGTCGTAGGCTTTTTTCCCTTGGACTTTTATGGCAGAGTAGGGAGGGGGCACTTGTTCAATTTCACCAATAAATGTTTTTAATTCATTCTCAAATAGTTCTTCGGAAATATCTAATGGGGAAGAACCGCCGGTAATTCTGCCTTCTGCATCGTAGGTATCGGTTGACTGGCCTAACCGGATTACAGCCTGATATCGTTTGTCTGAAGCCGATACATATTCGCTCAGGCGGACTGCTGGGCCTAATAGGACAACCAGAACACCAGAGGCGCGGGGATCAAGCGTACCGGTATGGCCGACTCGGCGAAGATTTGTACCCCTCCGGATAATCTGCACGACATCATGCGATGTCAATCCAACAGGTTTGTCTACAACTAAAACGCCAGAGACTGCATTATTGACGTTGAAGGAATCCTCATACATCATGATTTGCGTTCTCCCATCTTTTTTATTTCCTCACCTTTTATTATTTTGCTTTTATTATCGTTCATTTTTACAAAATTGATAGTGGCAGTAAGAACTTTTTCTTGAATTTCAGATAAAGATCCTGATATTTCAGCGCCTGAGGCCGCCGGATGTCCGCCACCGCCAAATGATAATGCTAATTTGGATAAATCCAGCCCGGGGATAGCCCGCCAACTGACCTTTACTTTTTCCTTGCTTTGTTCGACAAAAACAATCGCGACGGAAGCGCTCTCGATTGTACTCATCATATTAATAAGATCAGCATCATCATTTCCAGTATATAACGCTTTTTTTCGATCTTCTAAAGATAAAGTTGTATATATAACACCGCCGATTTTGTTTAGGTTTGTTAGTCCCTGTCCCCAGTATTTTGCGGCAGTGAATGACCGCCCAACGAGGGTTTTTGTGTACAATTCGGGCATACTGATGCCATAGTCCATCAAATTCGCGGCAAGCCGCAAAGTATTAGAAGAGGTATTGCTGGTTCGAAAGCCAATTGAATCACCCAGAATTCCCACCATTAAAGCAGTAGCCACTGTTTTATTGAGTTCCAATCCCCAGGCATTCAGGTGTTCTGCTACTACGGCGCTGGTGGCAACATTTTCCGGTTCAACCAGATTGATGCCCCCAAAATTCAAATTGGAAAGATGATGATCAATGTTAATGTCTACATTGACCGCTTTTGGCAAAGCATTCCCCAATCTCTTCAGGTCGGAGCAATCCAGAGATACAAAGAGATCAAATGGGTTCTCTGGAGTTTTAATTACTTTTTCTGAACCGTCAAGGAAGCGGAGTCCGACAGAAATCGAATCGGTTAAAACCATTTGAACCTGCTTGCCTGCCGATTCGAGGGCTGATCCCAGTCCTAATAAAGACCCGATGGCATCTTGATCAGGACGAATATGAGAAGCCAGGACTATCCGGTTTGCTTTTTCAAATGCAGACCGGATTTCGTTATCAATGTTATTACTCATTATTCTTCGGTTCGGAACTTTCTTTTTTCAGTGATGCCAAAAGCACTTCAATATGATCGGCGCGTTCAGGGGTAGGGTCCCAATGAAAGCGCAGCCGGGGAAAAACGCGTAGTTCAATCCGATCTGTCAATGATTTGCGAAGAAATCCGGATGCATGCTCCAGTCCCTTGATAATCTCTTTGGATCGAACTATTCCTTCAATGGCTGATACGTAAATTTCAGCATACGCTAACTCGCGATCGACCTTGACATCTGTAATTGAAACACCGTCCAATCGTGGATCAGCGATTTCTTTTATAACCATTTCCGATAATTCCTGGCGAATGCGGTCTGCTATCCGCTGAAGTCGCAAACTCGTAGGCATAATAGTTTCACCTTCCTGTCAGAAAACCCCAAGCTAACTTGACCGTTCCAGGGTGAAGCACTCCAAGATATCGCCTTTTTCAAAACCATCAAAGTTTTTCAAAGATATTCCACAATCAAAACCCTGGCGCACTTCTTTAACGTCATCTTTTTCATGTTTCAAAGATGAGATTTCACCTTCAATGATTTTTTCATTATGTCGGATTACCCGGATTTTGCCATTACGGCGAATTTCATTCAGGGTCACCCTGCAGCCGGCAATATTTCCCAATTTAGTAATTTTGAAAACCGCCATTACTTCGGCTTTTCCGACAATAGTTTCTCTAAATTCCGGTTCCAGCATCCCTTTTAATGCTTTTTCAACATCTTCGGTCAGGCGATAAATAATTTGATACAAGCGAATCGATACGGCTTCTGCATCAGCTAAACGCTTGGCTCCAGTATCAGCCTGCACATTAAACCCAACGAGAATAGCCTTTGAAGCAGCGGCCAGTAAAACATCATTTTCACCAATATCGCCTGTCTCGGAATACAAAACGTTAATACTAATATCGCCTTTTTCAATTTCATTCAAAGCAGATGTTATGGGTTCCAGAGATCCTTGCACATCTGCTTTGACGATCAAGCGTAATTCTTTTGTCTCGCCGGCTTGAATTCTATTGAAAAGCGATTCAAGGGAGGCCTTAGGCGCACTTGACGTTTTTATTTGCTGCTGGTTCTTTCTTTCTTCGGCAACAACCCGGGCTTCTTTTTCACTGGCAAATACCTGGAATAGTTCACCGGCTTCCGGAACATCTGAAAGCCCCATTACCTGAACTGCAGTAGAAGGGCCGGCTTTGCGGATTTTCTTTCCATGAAAATCAAACATGGCGCGCAGTTTGCCAAGCGCCTTTCCAGCCAGAACGACATCGCCTACTTCTAGACTGCCGTTTTGGACGAGCAATGTCGCCATTACGCCTTTCCCATGGTTCAATTCTGCTTCAATCACAGTTCCAATTACCTGGTTACTGGTTGGATTGGCTTTAATATCCATACTTTCAGAGACCAGTAAGATGGCTTCCAACAGGTCATCGATACCAGTTTTTTGTTTTGCTGAAACCGGGACGACCATGGTATCTCCGTCCCATTCGTCTGGCACAAGACCAACATCAGCCAGTTGTTTTTTCGCAAAGTCTGGATTGGCATCTTGACGATCGATTTTATTCAGGGCAACAATAATCGGCACTCTGGCGGCTCGAGCATGGGCAATGGCTTCTCTGGTTTGCGGCATGATACCATCATTTGCAGCAACAACAAGAATCACCATATCTGCTCCCTGAGCGCCACGGGCACGCATGGCTGTAAATGCCGCATGGCCTGGTGTATCGAGGAAGGTGATTAGTTTGCCTTTATGTTCCACCTGGTAAGCGCCGATGTGTTGGGTAATGCCACCGGCTTCACCGGCTGCAACTTCGCTGTGGCGAATTGCATCCAGCAAAGTTGTTTTACCGTGGTCAACATGCCCGAGTATGGTAACAACTGGGGGACGATTGACAAGTTTGGCTTCATCTTCATTTGCAATAGCCTGCCGCCAGAGCGGAATTTCACCCGTTTCAACTTCTCTGGTTTCTTCTTCGACTTCTAGATTTGCAATAAAACCTAGTTCGGATGCCACAATTGCCGCCGTATCAAAATCAACCATCTGATTGATATTTGCCATAACACCATTGGCCATCAATATTTTGATGACTTGAATAGGGCTGGTGGATGTGGCGGTCGCCAAATCTCTTACCGTGACATTAGATGCCAGTTCAATAGTTTTTTGCCCATTCTCGCTCATACTGCACCTCCAGTTATTAGCGAGCCTTTCTTTCCTCCCCCAAGAACAATGGAAATCAAGCCCGATCTTCGATTGATTTACGAACTCGAGAAGGGCGGGTGTATCAGTGGACTTACATTTTATTCAGCCGCTTCCGATACGCTATCGGTTACACACGGAATATTTTTGATGTAAATCTTAATTAAAGCCCGGTCAGTCTCTGTCAGTTCTGTTTTTAATGCGTTGGCAAGCGGACCTTTTAGCCCTTTTTCCCAACATTCTTTCTGCTCATGAAGGTAAGCGCCTCTACCCGCGGCTTTGCCACTTGCATCGATGATTACACCCTCTGGGGTACGCACCAGGCGAATCAATCCCTTTTTGGGAAGCGTTTGGCGGCAACCAACACAAGTCCGTTGGGGTATATGCTTACCTCGAATTGAAGTTTTTTTTGCCACCTTTCCTTTTCAGCGTACTACTATTCTTCCCATTCCCAACCGCCGCCCCGTTTGTGAATCTTTACAGCCGTTGTCGTGTCGCGGTCAGGGTCATACGTCACTTCGACGTGTTTTGGTTTCTTTTTCTTGCCAGTTTTCTTGGAACCATCTTCCGATTCTTCTTCATCTTCCGCTACTGGTTCAATATCTTTCAAAACATCTGATTTTAAAGCAAATAGCTGATCGAAGGGTACTTCTTCTTCCGGTTCCAAAGTTGTTTCACTTGCCGGGGGAACATCAGGTTCGACAATTGGCAATACCGATTCTACCATCTCGACCGCTGGTTCGTCATTTCCAACGGGAATTACAGCAACGGTTTCTTCTGGGAGAACGGTCTCTTCAACAATGGGCGCTTCCAACCGCCCCATCAAGTTTTGGATTTCCTGCATTGCCCGCGGGCCAATCCCTTGTAGACGAAGGATGTTATCTGGGGAAGTTCTGAATGTGTAAGCAATATCCCGAACAGTAAGGATACCGGCTTCTTGCAACAGGTAAGAAACATGTTCCGGTAGTCCAGAATCCAGGATATCAACAGTCAATTTTTCGGGAGCAATATCCTGAAGAACTTCAAGTATCTTTGATTCATCAACAGCAGCAACAGGCTGTAGTCTGGCAATTGCGCGGCGTTCCACCCGATCGACAAATTTGGTCATTGCATCGTATTCTTCCGGGGTTAGTGGGCGGCCGTCAGCTTTCTTGACGAGCATAGCTTCAATAGCTGGAATAATATCCTGCTCTGCTTCAGCGAGGGGTTGATAGGTTTCATCATTTGAGAGTTTGTTTAGAGCATCTCTGGCTGCTTCCGGCACGCTCTTGATGTCAATGCGCCAGCCAGTCAATTTTGCAGCCAGGCGGGCATTCTGTCCATCCCGTCCTATGGCCAGACTCAGTTGATCTTCCGGAACAACAACGGTGGCTGTTTTACCATTGTCCGATTGTTCGTTTAGATACACACCACTTACTCTGGCGGGAGAAATGGCTTTTGCAATAAATACTGCCAGGTCATTGTTCCATTCGATAACATCAATTTTTTCATCATGCAGTTCGCGGACGATGGCTTGAATGCGGACTCCGCGAATACCAACGCATGCGCCAACCGGATCAATGCCTATCTGGGAGGCAGATACCGCCACTTTTGCCCGTTGCCCGGGTTCACGGGCGATTGACCGAATCTCAACAACGCCATGGTAGATTTCAGGTACTTCATTCTCAAGCAGACGCCGCAGAAAATTGCGGTGCGTTCTTGAGAGAATGATTTGCGGACCCCGCTGTGAATCTTTTACTTCAGATACAAGCGCTCGAACACGATCATGAATACGGAATTTTTCGCCACCGATCATTTCTTTGCGGGGCATGGTGCCTTCGGCTTTCATTTCAAGGCCGATGGTTAAGCCCTGGGCGCCAACTGCCTGCACAACACCTGAGATAATTTCACCCAGATGTTTTTCATAGAAGCCCAGTTGTGCCTGACGTTCTGCATCCCGAATACGTTGTTGAATGACTTGCCTGGCTGTCTGCGCAGCAACCCGCCCAAATTCTTTGGGAGTTGATTCCACCATCACCATGCTGCCAAGTTCTGCTGCAGGGTCAACTTTGCGGGCATCCTCAAGGTTCACTTCCGTGCGTTCATCCTGGGATTCTTCAACCACTTCTTTTTCGGCAAAGATGATTACTTGACCAGAATCCGGATCGATTTTTGCTTCAACTTGCTGAGCATTTGATGCGTTCACCGCCCGGCGGTATGCCGATACCATAGCAGATTCTAATGCCTGAAGGATAATTTCCTTCGGTAATTGCTTTTCTTCTAAAACTTCATTAAAAGCCAGAGTGAATTCGTTTTTCATTTCTTTGCAGACTCCGAGTTGAACCCGTTACAAACAGAAAAGTGGGGGAAACCCACTTCTCTTCGACGACAATATAGCAAATAACTATTGTATTTTAGCATAATCCGGACGCTAATGCAAGTGCTCGCGCGATCCAATTTGTGTTCAAACATGAAAACATATGTAGGGGCGAAGCAATCGGGCGAGATTCAAAGGAGCAATTTACCATAATTTCCGAATGCTTCGCCCGCAGACACGGATCATCCGAACATGTCTCCGGTGCCTGACCGAAGTTGTCGAAGGGACAATCACTTACCGACGGCGTCTTTTGCGGAAATTGTCAACAAATGCACCGCGTGAGGATATTTGCAGAAGGCAGTTTCAATTATTAGGGTGGTTAATTCACCCTTTCACAAATTCAATTGATGGAGTTAATTCGTCCAATTCTGTAAGGTTTCTGCACCATGACTCAGTTAAACTAAAGTCTGATGGAAGGACCGCACTTTTTTACGCCAGGCATCTCAGCTCAGAATGAATAATTTCCCTTTGCTGTGAACTTGTCCTACTCACTGGTAAAAAAGTATCTGATCAACAACTAGCCTTATTTCACCTCCATTGGCATGAATTACATGAAAATTGGAACGATGCCATCCATAATCAATATCACACATCATATTATTATGGGTTGTCGTTTTAGTATGGAAATCATAATTGTAATATTATTGTTGCATATTTATTGATAAAGAAACGAGGTGTAATGCCTAATATTCGTCCAATTTCCGACCTGCGAAATAAAGCTAATGAGATTTCTGAGTTTTGTCATAATACGCTGGAACCTATTTTTATTACTAAAAATGGGGTTGGCGACCTGGTTGTAATGAGTATCAATGCCTACGAACAGCAGCAGGCTAAAATTGATCTATATACCCGTTTGGCCGAAGCGGAAGTTGAAATTGCTAATGGAGCTATCGGAGTCGATTTTACAGAATTTGCAGACCACCTGAGGACACAAGTTCATGGTAAAGTGTAAAATTCTGATTTTCCCAATTGCGCAGCAGGACTTAATAGATATTATTGGTTACCTCAGTACTTTGTCCCCCCAGGTTGCAATTAAATTCTTTGATCTAATTACTGAAGAGATTAGTAAATTATCTGATTTTCTTGAAAGATGCCCCTTGATAAAAGACTCTCAATTACGTTTACGAAACTACCGCGGCTTGAAGTGCAAGAACTATCTTATCTTTTATGTTATTGCGGGGGATACAGTGGAGATTCGGAGAATTTTATATAACAGACGCCAGTACGAAAAGTTGTTATGAAGACTCAGCTAATCAATTGCTTCCGCATTAACTATCGGTATAATCATAAATAAAGTATGAAACATAAAATCATTTGGCTTCTCGTTACATTTCTTTTCACCGTCCTGTTACTTTCGCCTGCGCCGGTTTCAGCCCGCCCTATATCTGACCAACTTCTGTTGCGCAGCACAGACTGGCTGGCTGGTAAAGGGGTGGATGTTTTCTATCCTGATAAAGGCCCGGCCAAGGGTGAAGGTTTCGTGGAAATTACCCCCTTCTGCGGATATGCCTACTGTTTTCAGTGCATTGAATTAACTGTCCGTTTGTATGCCGAAAAATTGGGATACATATCTTCCAATGGGCGTTGGCCGGATACGGTCAGCATTCCGCATAACATGATTGATGTCGTCAACATTGCTCATGAAAAACAGGCCATGATCAACCAGGGCGTCATTCCCCTGCATGATGCCGAAGCGGCCAAATTCCTTCCCTTTGCCGATATGACCTTTACTCCCAATGGCGGCTCCAATCCGCCGCGTGTGGGCGATATGATTATCTACACTTACCGGGTTCCAGGTGACCATGTGATGGTAGTAAACCGCATCGCTGGTACCAAAATGGAAGTGGTTCAACAAAACATCTGGACACAAAACAAACCAGCCAATCCAGTTCCGGTACGGATGCTTGATCTCTCTGAAAATTCCGGTCGATTTTCGATAAACAACGCCGAAGGTTGGATCCATTCACCCCGCATGAAAGCTCTCATCAGCCCAACAGAAGAAAAACAATTCTTTGATTCCAAACTCGGCGGCGGCTCCTGGCGATGGGATGAAGATGCTGTAACAATAACTCTTGGCAAAACAGGTTTCGTTGGACTTTCTGCCGCATCCGGGCAAGAATCTGCGGCGCGGATTTCCCAGCAACTCAGCAATAGTGGCGCTTTTACCATCACCAATGAACCGTATATGCGTTGTGCATTGATGAACGCCGCCGTGATAACCAGTACCGATTTCCGCTTTACCTCCAATTTCAGCCTAAAAGGGATTGACATCCGCATTCAATACACTGGCG
>JBAWYZ010000033.1:0-13484 GCA_037143255.1 Leptolinea sp.
GTATTACGCACTGGTATGGTTTTAGTCCTGGCAATTTATACTTTTGGCCCAAATCGCGAGTTGTTATGTACAAAAGATACCTATGAAATCACGAAGGATGGCTGTCGCCTTTTAAGCTGGTATAAAAACTGGGACAATCTATATGTGGTTATCGGTGACACGGCACGCCACGGCTAGACTGGAGAAATAAATTATGAATACCTTTGACATTGTTGAAAAAGTTGTTGTTGGAATTCGAAAAGAGAAATTTGATGCAATTGTAGCTTTTGGGCCTGATAACGCTCAGTATTTAAGTGGTGCACTTATGCCCTTTTCTTATTATCAGCGTGACCAATTATTTTTAGTGATCTGCCCACAAAAAGGGGAACAAGTATGCATCTGCCCAGCGGAATGGGAATCGGCAGTCAAAGAAACTACCTGGATAAAAAATATTATCACTTACCGCTCTGGCAGTCAAAATATTGCCGCCGTTGTATCCATTATCAAAGGGTTGGTAGAAAGTTTTGACAATAAAAATCCGGTTTTAGGGCTTGATAAACAAAGAGTGTCGCAGCAGGTTTACGAATTGCTTATAAAAGAAATTCCAGCAGCGGAATGGCGAGATTGCAGCGCCATGATCCGTGATATGAGATGTGTGAAGACACAAAACGAAGTTGATTTATTAGAAAAAGTAGCTGAAATGACCGATCATGGAATCAATGGCGCGATCCATCATGTAACCGTTGACCGCCGAACGACGGCATTAACTTTGGCAGAAGAACTACGGGTGCATTGTCAAGAGAGAGGGGTGGACATGGTTGGTTATCATGCATCTGCCCGAGTTGCCAGTAATCAGGAAGACCTTGGAGTAATGTGGCATTTTACTCCCAAGTTTGGCTATTCCCGAACAAATGATTTTGAGCCTGAAGAAACAGCCAGAATGGAAATCAAAAACAGTCTGCAGGGATATTGGTCGGATGCCGCCAGGATTATGACTTTGGGTGAACCCACAAAAGAGCAACATGAAGCTTACGATTGGTTGGTCTTTTTGCGTGAAGCGGCTATTAAACAAATTAAACCAGGGAGAAAATGCAGCGAAGTTTTCAACTTGGTGAAAGATGAAGCAGAAAAAGCTCGAATTCCATGGGTTACTGATCTCGGTCTGGGCCACGGAATCGGGATAGCCCCTTGTGAACCTCCTTACATAACAGCCAGCGACACGACATTATTAGAGGAGAATATGGTCCTGGTGATAGCACCAGTGATCCAGACTACGTTGGGTAATATCATATATACAAAAGACACGATAGTCGTGACGCCGCTTGGCTGCCGCGTTGTGGGTTGGTACAAAGATTGGCGCGAACCATACATACCAATAGCTAGCATTTAGGGATTTTATGGGAAGATATATCTTTTCGCGTATTATTGGTTTGCTAGTCACATTGCTGGGGTTATCACTGGCTGTCTTCTTATTAATGCACAGTATCCCAGGCGGCCCCTTTAATCTTGAAGGTGGGGATAAAGGGATTGCTATGCCAGAAGCTATCCGAAAAGAAATTCTCAAGAATGCGGGATTAGACAAACCTCTTCCGATTCAATATGTTAATTATGTATGGCGCGCTATGCATCTTGATTTTGGAGTTTCATTTATCAGGCCAACTGAAACAGTTACTGAATTAATTGGTCGTACCTGGCTGGTGTCAGCACAATTAGGAGTTGTAACACTTCTCTTTGCTGTCATTATTGGAATGTCTCTTGGAGTCTGGGCAGCGCTGCACCAAAATTCCTGGATAGATTATTCGGCAACTACGCTTGCAGTGGCAGGTAGTGTGTTTCCCAACTTCGTCATTGGCATTGTGTTAGTAATGGTTTTTGGAGTATTGCTGAAATGGCTTCCAACCAATGGTTGGGATGGACCCAGGTATTGGATCATGCCGGTTGTAGCTTATTCCTTGCTGCCTATTAGCCAGATCGCCCGTTTCACACGATCTTCAGTTCTTGAAGTTATGGGAGAAGATTACGTGCGAACAGCCCGTGCCAAAGGATTGCCAGAAAAACTGGTAATTTTGAAGCATATACTCCGAAATGCCTTAATCCCGGTTGTAACAGTTTTAGGACCGCTTTTTGCAGATGTTATTACAGGTTCCTTTTTTATCGAGTCGATTTTTCGTATTCCTGGATTAGGCTTATTTTTCACAAGTAGCATTCTGGCACGTGATTATCCAATGATCATGGGAACAACTTTATTACTGGCCGCATTATTAAGTGTGATAAATCTGATTACTGATCTGATCTATGTTGCCATCGACCCCCGTATTCGTTTGACAGGATAAGGCTTAGCGCTATGACGGATTTTGATTCTGCAAATCTTAATAAAAAATCCATTGGGCTGTGGCAAGATGCCATGCATCGCTTCAAACAAAATCGCCTGGCAGTTATCGGCCTTATTGCCAGTGTCCTGCTTATCCTGGTAACCGTTTTTTCGCCACTAATTTCACCTTTTCCATACGATAAGCAAAATTATTCACATACCACAAAGTCCCCAAGTTGGCAGCACCCCATGGGGACTGATCTGCTGGGTCGAGATATGCTCAGCCGGGTGATGGTCGGTGGAAGGGTTTCAATTAGTATTGGTATTCTGGTTCAGTTGGCAGCCATTATCATTGGCTTGCCACTGGGCGCTCTGGCGGGTTTTTATGGCGGAAGAGTAGATTATGTCGTAACACGTCTGGTTGAAGGTATGATGGCCTTCCCTAGCTTGATTCTAGCCATTTTAATCATGGTGACGATGGGGCCAGGTTACCTGAATATTTTATTTGCTATGGTTATTGTTGCCTGGCCATCGATTACCCGTTTGGTTCGTGCTCAATTTCTCGGCCTGCGCGAGAAGGAGTTTGTAGAAGCTGCAAGGGCGATTGGCGCTTCTGATAGCTGGATTATCTTCCGCCATATCCTTCCGAATTCAATTGGACCAGTGATTGTGGCTGTTACATTAGGCATCCCAGCCACTATTTTTCGGGAAGCCGGGTTGAGTTTTATTGGCATAGGTATTGTTCCACCAACTCCTAGCTGGGGACAGATGATAGGTCAATACTACCTTGCCATTCAATCATTTTGGTTTTTGCCAATATTTCCTGCATTGACATTGGGTTTTGCAATATTGGCGTTTACTTTTGTTGGAGATGGTTTGCAAGATGCACTTTCACCAAGGCAAAGGAGGTAATATTTGAGATAAAGAGCGAAGTTTTGTAATTGCATGGATTCAAGCAAAATATTTAATGAAGGAGATTAAAGAAAATGAATAAAAATTTGATCGTTTCTTTAGTAATTGGGGTGGCAATACTTGCCATGATGTCGGCATGCACTCCTCAGGTAGTAGAAAAGATAGTAGAAAAGGAAGTTGTTAAGACTGTTGTTGTTGAACAAACCAAAGTTGTTGAAGCTCAACCTGTTATTGTCAAAAACGCCTGGGGAAAAGAACTTCCCGCTGGCGCTTTGCCGGTTGATAAACAGGTATTGACCCTTCCCTGCCAGGAAGGAAAATATATGGACGTAGCCGCCAGTTTTTATGATGCCAGCAAATCCTGTGGTGGTGTAATGTTATGGGAACGACTGGTCATGTTGGACGAAAACTCTAATGTGGTTCCAGGCGTGGCTGATAAGTGGGAACAATCTGCAGATGGTACAAGCTGGACTTTCCACCTGCGTGATGGTGTCAAATGGAGTGATGGTTCGCCTTTAGTTGCGAAAGATTTTGAGTTTGCGCTTAAACGTCAGCTAGATCCGAAAACAGGGAGTGGTTTTACCTGGTTCTACAGTGACATTAAAAACGCTGGAGATGTTTCTGAAGGTAAAGTTCCTACTGACCAATTAGGTGTCAAAGCCACAGATGAGAAAACGCTTGTAATTGAAACTGTTGGAACAATTCCATATTTACCTCAATTGATGGCTTTCCCATCCAGTGGGCCTATACCCCAAAAAATGGTTGAGGAGTTTGGAGATAAATGGAGCATTGACCCGAAGACCTGTCTCACGAATGGCCCTTGGAAACTGGCTGAATATTCAGCCGGCAAGCAGATTGTCTTGGATCCAAATCCAAATTACGTAGGTATTCACACTCCAATAATCGAGAAACTCATTTTTAAACCCGGCACTGGAACAGCTGATTTCTCAGCTTATCAGGCTGGTGAAATAGATGGAATGTTTGCAGACCAGGATACGACACCGATCACGCCTACAGATTACAAAATGATCATAGCCGATCCGCGTTTACGGCGCGAACTTTATGCTTACCCTTATTTCGCAACAAGGTATTTCTTTATTAATCCAACCGTCAAACCATGGGACGATTTGAAGGTAAGGCAAGCCGTCGCTCATGCCATAGATCGTCAAGCTTTGCTCGATGTGATCTATGATGGTTTGGGATCACCTGCTTATGGCATGCTGCCAGTTGGTTTCCCTGCATATAAACCCATGGATGAAGTCCAGAAGTTTGATGTCAAATTGGCAAAGCAATTGCTGGCCGAGGCGGGTTATCCGGATGGAAAAGGTTTTCCTGAAATCACATTGTGGTACAAGAATGATGAAGAAGCAAAAATTCTAACTTGCACTATGGTTCAATCAATGTTGAAGGAAAATCTTGGTATAAATGTAAAGCTGCAGCCAGTGGAGACGAAAGTCTTCAATGCTACATTTGCCAAAGGTGATATTGCCTTTGGACTTCAAAACTGGGAGTTTGATTTTATTGATCCCTCTAATTTCTTGAATGTCTGGAACCCAGAGTTAGGCCGCCATAAAGAGTGGAATAACACAAAATTTAATGAACTGACTAAACAGGCTGGAAGTGAAAAAGACCCCGTAAAACGACTGCAGATGTATGAAGATGCCAACAAGATCCTTAGTGAGGATATTGGAGGCATATTCCTATATAACTGGGGCCACGCTCAAATGTGGAAACCCAAAGTAATGGGTATCTCCAAAGACACACTTGGATTCATGAGAGTTCCTTACTACTCTCTGGGATTCCAT
This sequence comes from Leptolinea sp., assembly GCA_037143255.1. Taxonomy (GTDB): domain Bacteria; phylum Chloroflexota; class Anaerolineae; order Anaerolineales; family Anaerolineaceae; genus Leptolinea. Next base: position 5,008 of record JBAWYZ010000033.1, read on the forward strand.
AGTCTTTATGTTGGAGAGTAATTTAAGAAGCTGAAAGATTGGGGCTATCCAGGATTAATTGGATAGCCCCTATTTATCATCCGTAATAAATTATTCATCATTCATGCATTGTTTGTGGATACTGTGAAATTAAACAAAAATTTTGTTTAATCAATTTGAAAAAATTATGGTCACAATTTGTCGAAATTTCCGTTATACTTTCATTTGAAAATAGCCGCCGCCCGATCGGATTTCTGCGGATTGGATATGGATGTTTCCTCCAGGTCTGCATTACGGGCGCTCGAATCTTTTGATATTGGGCAGGATTGTCCTCAGTAAGGAAAGGTATGGAAAATCAAGATCCTCTTTTGCAAGTAAAAGACCTTCACACCTATTTCTATACCGATGATGGTGTGGTCAAAGCAGTGGATGGAGTAGATTTTGTAGTGTACCCTGGGGAAATATTGGGCCTTGTCGGTGAATCCGGTTGCGGTAAGAGTGTTACATCTTTTTCGATTATGCGTCTGGTAGGCGTTCCAGGAAAAATCGTTTCTGGCGAAATCCTATTTGAAGGCCGGGATCTCCTGAAACTACCAGAAGCAGATATGGTTGAGATGCGCGGCAACCGCATGTCTATAATATTCCAGCAACCGCAATCCAGTCTGAATCCGGTTTATACAGCCGGCGCCCAGATAGCAGAAGTGCTGGAAATCCACGAAAAACTCCCCAAACATAAAGCCTGGGAACGGGCAGTTGAATTAATGCGTCTGGTTGGGATTCCCGACCCGGCAAAAAAAGCCCATTCCTACCCGCATGAAATGTCCGGCGGTCAGGCTCAGCGGGTGATGATTGCCATGGGGTTGGCTTTGAATCCCCGGCTTCTCATTGCCGATGAACCAACCACCGCGTTGGATGTGACCATTCAGGCGCAAATTCTGGACCTTATGCTCGATTTGCGTGAAAAAACCGGCGCTTCCATCATTCTCATTACCCACGATCTGGGTGTCATTTCAGATATGGCAGACCGCGTGGCAGTGATGTATGCCGGGCAAATAGTGGAACAGAGTAAATTGGATGTTTTGTTTGACCGGCCGCTGCATCCTTATACCCAGGGATTGATCGGGTCCATCCCGGTATTAGGCGAAGTTTTAGACCGGCTCGAAGTGATCCCCGGAAATGTACCCAATCTAATCGACCTGCCTGTTGGTTGCCGGTTCGCTCCCCGCTGCCGGCTGCGCGAACAATACAATCTGGAGATATGTGACAAGCTGAACCCGAATTTTGTAGAAGTTGAATCCGGTCACCATGTGCGCTGCTGGCTGTACCAGTCTGCCGATGGTCACAAAGCCCCTATTCCTCTAGGTTAATTGGAGAGACACATGGCAGAACAGTCACTAACAAATAGCCCGGATTTAATCCGGGTGGAACATCTTACAAAACATTTTCCGGTGCGCAGCGGCATCCTTCAACGGGTTACCGGCCAGGTTCAAGCAGTGGATGATGTCTCTTTTACCATTCGACAGGGAGAAACTCTGGGTATGGTAGGCGAATCGGGCTGCGGAAAAACAACCATTGGCCGCACTATGCTGCGGTTAACCGAGCCGACCGGCGGCAAAATGGAGTTTGCCGGAAAGGACGTTTTTAGCCTTGATCGCCGCGAATTGAAAGACATTCGCCGAAATATGCAAATCATTTTCCAGGACCCGTATGCATCATTGGATCCGCGAGTTCCCATCGGTGATTCGGTCATGGAAGGATTGAAAATTCACAACATTGGTACCGGAAAAGAACAATATGATGCCACCATTACCATGTTGAAAAAAGTCGGCCTGGAAGAATACCATGCCCGGCGCTTTCCGCATGAGTTTTCCGGTGGCCAACGCCAGCGCATCGGTATTGCCCGGGCGCTTACCCTGCGTCCGCAATTCATTGTCTGTGATGAACCCGTCTCGGCTCTGGATGTCTCTATCCAATCCCAGGTTCTAAATCTCCTAAAAGACTTACAGAAGGAATTTGGATTAACTTATTTGTTTATTGCCCATAACCTGAGCGTGGTGGAACACATTTCAGACCGGGTGGCGGTGATGTATCTGGGAAAGATGGCGGAACTTACCAGCCGTGAAGACCTGTACCGCAATCCGCTGCATCCCTACACCCAGGCATTGATGTCTGCTATTCCAATACCGGGTGCGCGTGGCAAACGGGAACGTACCATCCTCAAAGGTGATGTGCCCAGCCCGCTCAACCCGCCAACCGGCTGCCGTTTTCATCCGCGCTGCCCGGTAGCTATGGATATCTGCAAAGAGAAGGTACCAGTATTCAAAGAAAACACCCCCATGCATTGGGCAGCTTGCTGGAAAGTCAATCCGGAATAATCATTTATAATGGTCTAATGGATCCTAAACGCATACTTATCGTTGATGATGCCCCTGAATTTGCCCATTTAGTGCAGGATGCCCTGGCTACTATGGCCATCCCGGTTGAAACCACGATTTTCTTCTCCGGCGAAGAAGCCTGGCTGGAATCACTTAAAACCCGATTTGATCTGGTGATCACAGATTTACTTTTACCAGGTATTTCTGGTACAGAATTGGTCCGCCGGCTGCGTTCTCGCTATCCAAATATCAAGATCATTGCCATCTCCGGCCTGGTAGAAGCGGGATTAAATGAGCGCACCCGGGCAGCCGGCGCGGACGCTTTCTACCGAAAACCGCTTGAATTTCCGCTATTTTTGACAAAGATTGACAATCTATTAACCGAATCTGGTGCGTATGAATTGAATGAAGAATACCATGCTCAACCAGTTCGCCCGTCCAAACAAAAACCACCCTTGGTGACTGTTGTACAGGAAGAAGAAATTGTTACTCCACCGGCTGATCTGGCTGACACGCAGGAGCTGGATCAAAGCATGTCGCAATTATTGCAGGAAAGCAGCGCAGAAGGAATCGCATTATCATCTGCAACCGGGCATATTCTGGTTGGACAGGCCACCATGGAAAACCTGGAGCAACGCCTGTTGCAATTAATATTGGAAAGTGGCGCTGAAGGAATCGTATTATCCTCTGCCACCGGGGATATTCTGGTTAGCCAGGGTTCAACAGATGTTTTTGAACCCGATTCTGGCCTTGTGGAAACATTTTCCATGCTAAAGAGTAGGCAAAAACAAACCGGTCACTCAAAAACAAAAGACGGTTCAACAGGTCTGGTAATGCTGCCATGCTTAAAGTATGACTTACTTGTAACCAGCCTGGGCAAGTTCCTTTTTTGGCTGCTGTTTCCTGTTGGCAGTTTGTCTTTCAAAAGCGGAAAAGCTATTGATGTCTGGAATGATTCTAAAAATAGTTTTCTTCCCCTTTTGAATCTGGCTTCGCTATTATCTCCCCCGAAAAACTCGCAACAACCGAAAAAAACTATCGAACAAAAACAGGCCTTGAATCATCCAGCTGAGAAAGCGGTTGAAAAGGGAAAAGTTGACACAGGTGAATTGCCGGAATTGCGTCTCCCTAAAGAAGAAGTTGATGCCTTCTGGGACACGCCTGAGCCAGATAAAAATGGGGCGGGCGTATCATCAAATGCGATTACCTTTGACCAGGCTTCCAGTTTGGGCTTACTCCCAAAAGAAGAACCTTAAGATTTGATTCCCATCTAAAATTGCACCTTCAACCACCTTCACAACCAGAACTTGTGATAAAATCTTGCCTACCGGGTAACCGGGCTGATTTGGGGCGTAGTGCAATGGCAGCACACCAGACTTTGGATCTGTGGATCTTGGTTCGAATCCAGGCGCCCCAGCCTAGCAATATTAATCAGCGCTTCGCGGTTTCCGCGGAGTGTTTTTGTCTTAACAGGTGATTACTATGACCGATTCTCCCATTATCTCGGCAATTATTTTAGCAGCAGGGCAAGGTACCCGCATGAAATCCAATCTGCCAAAGGTACTGCATCCACTTTCTGGAAGGCCGTTAATTCAGTATGCTCTGGAGGCTGTCCAGGGGCTGACGGCCAACCCGCCGGTTGTAGTTATTGGGCATGGCGCTGAAATGGTTAGACTGACGGTTGGCAGCGCGGCTCGTTTTGTCATCCAACAACCACAACTGGGTACTGCTCACGCCGTTATGGCAGCCGAACCAATTCTGGAACAGGAAGCTGATTATGTTATCGTTACTTATGCAGATATGCCGCTCATCCGGGCAGAGACGATTAAACAGTTAACAGAGGCTGAGCTTGCTTTTGATGGACCGATTACGATGCTGACCGGTTTTGCCGAAGACCCGCGCGGTTTTGGCCGGGTAGAACGGGCGCCTGACGGCTCAGTGCAGGCCATTGTTGAAGAAGCTGTTGCTAGCGCGGCGCAGTTGGCTATTCATGAGTTAAACCTGGGTATCTATTGCTTTAAAGCCGTCTGGCTTTGGGGGGCTCTCAAGCGAATAAAAGTCTCCCCAAAGGGTGAATACTACTTGACGGATGTTGTTGCCATTGCCAGGGAAGATGGACTAAAAGCACAGGCGATTGTCTTGAATGACTTCAGCGAAGCCATTGGCATTAACAACCGGGTACATTTGGCCGAAGCCGAAGCGTTGCTTAAACAGCGCATCAATCGCCAGTGGATGGAATTTGGAGTCAGCATTATTGACCCAGCTTCAACTTTTATTGGCCCGGCTGTCCGCATTGGACAGGATACAACCATTTGGCCAAACACGCATTTGCGCGGTGACTCAGTCATCGGTGAAGAAACCTGTATCGGACCAAATTGCATCATCGAAGATGCCGTCATTGGCAGCCGCTGCAATATTCAGAGTTCAGTTATCGAAAAAGCCGTGGTAGAAGATGAAGTCAGCATGGGGCCGTTTGCACACCTGCGAAAGGGCGCCCACCTGATGAAGGGCGTTCATATGGGTAATTTTGGTGAAGTGAAAGACTCTACTCTGCATCCAGGGGTGAAAATTGGGCATTTTTCCTATATTGGAAATGCAGATATTGGCGATAATACAAATATCGGCGCTGGAACCATTACCTGTAATTTTGACGGAACGCATAAACATCCCACGGTAATTGGCGCCAATGCCTTTATTGGATCGGACACAATGCTGGTCGCCCCGCTGAATATTGGCGAAAACGCCCGCACAGGCGCCGGTTCGGTGGTTACCAAAGACGTTCCAGCCGGAGTAGTCGTGTTAGGTGTTCCAGCCCGGCCTTATCGTAAAGTGAAAAAAAGTGATTGAATATTTTAGTATAGGAATAATATTTGTTCTTGCAATTGATCTTTTAGTCAGCGCCGCGTTGGCTGCAGAATCTTCAGCCAGTGTGTACACCACAAGAGATGCTCAGGGTCGTTCCGAATCGGTCATAAGCCTTACCCGTGGGGCAGATGAAACCGTGTATGCTCTGCATACTTCACGCAGTTTCTTACATTTCTTCCTGGCCGCCTTTCTGGTCGGGATGTCGATAACCCTCAATATTATGGTTTGGTGGTCGGTTGTATTGACGGCTCTGGTGGGTGCGGCTCTGGTCAATTTATTGGAAGTATTGACCGCGATATTAGTAGCCCGCCATCCTTATACCTGGCTGGCGCGCATGCAATCTGTCAGTCGATTTGCGGTGATTTTTACCGCACCGCTAGCCTCGTTTGCTCATCCCATAAAGGGTGATGAACCAGTCGAAGAACCTGGCCAGACCCCGGTGACTACCGAGGATTTAAAATCCTGGGCCGCCGCTGCCAATGAAACCGGTGGTTTGGAACCTGAAGAACGCCGTATGATCCAGTCAATCTTTGAATTTGGCGATATCTTGTGCCGCGCGGTGATGGTTCAGCGAATGGATGTGCGAACATTGGAAGTCAATACGCCAGTGCAGGATGCTATAAATGCCTTTACTCGAACCGGTCATTCCCGTATTCCGGTCTACAAAAATGACTTGGATAATATTGTAGGAATTCTTTATGCCAAAGATCTGCTGCAACACACCAGCGATGCAGCCCGGCAAAAGTCCCTTGAAGGGTTGGTTCGGACGGCATTTTTCGTTCCCGAAACCAAGAAAGTAGATGAACTGCTGCGTGAAATGCAAGAACGTGGCATCCATATTGCCATGGTAGTGGATGAATATGGCGGTCTGGCTGGTTTGGTCACCCTTGAAGATATTTTGGAAGAAATCATTGGCGATATTCGGGATGAGTATGACCCGGCTGAAGAGCAGCCTTATGCGCAGTTGGCTGAAGATTATTACATGGTGCAGGGTTGGATGGACGTGGATGAGTTCAATTCAGCTTTTAATACTCATCTCACCCGCGATTTAGCGGAAACCATCGGTGGGGTACTGGTTTCCATGCTTGGCAAAATCCCAGTTGGCGGCGAGAAATTGATTCTGGAAACCTGGCAGGTACAAATTGAACAGGTCAGCGGACGCCGCATTCGCAAACTGCATTTACACCGCATGCAAGAAAAAACAGACATGGAGGCTTAACATGGTGTTGGATCAAGCAATTAAACTTTCTTTGATTAAACAGGCGGCTGAAGCGAGACTTCTGGCGTATGCCCCATATTCGCATTACCCGGTAGGGGCGGCTGTACTATCTGCAAGTGGCAAGGTTTATACCGGTGTAAACATAGAAAATGCTGCCTACCCAACCGGGATTTGCGCCGAACGGGTAGCAATTTTCAAAGGAGTTTCAGAAGGCGAAAAAATATTCACCGCTGTGGCAGTCGTCACCGCCAATGGCGGAACCCCCTGCGGATCGTGCCGGCAAGTGTTATCCGAATTTAGCAAAGATATGCTGGTGATCATTGGAGACAGCGCGGGCAATTACCTGCGTGAAACCACGCTTTCCGCCTTACTGCCCGAGGCATTTGGCCCCGGTCATCTCGAATAACCGGTTATTGTGCCTTTTCAGGAACGGTCACTTAAAACTGAAGCCATAGTTCTCCGACACAGCGATATGGGGGAGGCTGACCGCCTCTTGACGTTGTTCAGCCGGGACGCCGGAATATTGCGAGCGGTGGCCAAGGGAGTTAGACGCATTCACTCGCATAAAGCCGGGCATCTGGAACCTTTTACCCGCGTCAACTTGATGCTGGCCCGCTCTCATGATTTATGGATTGTCACCCAGGCAGTGGCAGTGGATTTATACCTGCCGCTGCATGAAGACCTGGTATTAACCAGTGAAGCAGCCTATGTGTTGGAATTAATCGACCGCTTTTCGTATGAGGACGGCGAAAATCGGATATTGTATCAATTGCTGGTGCAAACTCTCGAACGCCTGGCCAAAGGCGACCCGATTTTCACAGCCGTTCATTTTTTCGAGTTGCATCTATTGGATGCTGTCGGCTTTCGACCGCAGTTATTTCAATGTGTGCGCTGCAAAGAAGAAATTCACCCGCAGAATCAGTTTTTCTCGGCTGTAGAAGGCGGGGCGGTCTGTCCGCGTTGCGGCAGCCTTGTGCCGGATGCACGTCCGGTGAGCACAGCCGCTCTCAAGTATTTACGCAATTTTCAGCGCACCGCTTATCCCCGGTTGTTACAGGCAGATCCATCTTCACCGGTTGAGAAAGAGGTGGAAAATATTCTGCAGTATTACAACACCTGCCTGTTGGAACGCCGTCTGAATACGCCGCAGTTTATCAATGAAGTCCGGAAAACCCTTCCACAAGTAAATTGATTAATACTATTCGTACCGTACGCTGAAAGATATACTCCCATCGCCCATGTCAGTCCCCTGCGCGACCAAACTCTTGCCGCTTGCTGTTCCCTTGAATACCAGACTAAAGGAGGTATCTGTTATCGCGGTAAGTTGAGTATCTTCGGAAAGCCCCTGCTGTTTTATTTCTTTTCGATAAAATGACACAACATCGCCTAAAGGCATTTTTACCGTTCCAATCAGCATTTCAGGACTGGATTGGATGATCTTTGTATCAGCGGGGAATGGGAAATCAGATTTTGGATTGGAAGAATTCGAATTGGAATTCTCGGATTCGGCCGCCGCATCGCCAGGTTGATTTGTCTCGGCGGGATTTGCAGCCTCTTCAGATTTTGGAACAATAGTGGCGGTCTTGCTTGAATTGCCAACCAAACTACAGGCCAACAGGCCGAGCCCGAGTGCGCTCACTGCTAACAACATGGAAATTGATTTCTTGGTCATCACAGGTCTCTTTCTCATGGCGAAATAGATTTTGATACTTCATTATCGCAAAGAAATCCTGAAAATGCAACTATTACAAGAAATATTGCGGTTGACTTTCGAGACAGCCTCTCTACCTTCCCAAAACAAAGCTGATTTGGCAGCCTAGATTTTTTCTGATGATAATTTTCCTTTGGCGCATTGTATTTCGTAGTGGTATGTGTCTACCCCACCTGCGAGAATTCTTCCCATAGCCTGGCCCTGGAGCCGAAGGGATATGAGCTAAACCGAATCAGATGCAACAAGAACACAAGGTCACCTAAATCCCCGCATTAATTATTGCTAGAATAAATTAAAGAAGAAGCAAGAATCTCCTACCGATTCGAGC
>JBAWYZ010000034.1:0-13470 GCA_037143255.1 Leptolinea sp.
GATCATTAACGGCCGCGATCAGGGCAGTGGCGTTTCCCACCAGACCGCTGACTTCTTCTGTCAACCCTTTTTGAGCCAAGGCAGCCGTCTGTCTGGCAATTGTGCGAATATCTCCCCCGGCTACTTTAGCTACAAGAATAAAAATGCCGGAGGCAATGGAGAATATCCCAACAATAAACAGGAAACTCGCCATAACTAGAAAAATATCGGTAACCGAGAAGGCAGACATACAACATCCTCCTAAAAAATAATTCTAAGGAGGATGTTGCAATTAATGTGCCATCGCTTTTTATTTTGTCTTGGCTACATCCAGCGGTAAATGGTTAATATCCAGACTAGGGTCATCACAAAACAGCATAGCCCTCTCAATTGCATTACTCAATTCTCGTATATTTCCCGGCCAGTTATAGGCTATCAGGGCTTGCATTGCCCGGGGAGAAATATCGGTAATATTCAATCCCTGGCGGGAGTTTTGTTCCCGCATAAAGAAACCAACCAAATCCGGAACATCCTCTTTCCGGTCACGCAATGCTGGTAAATCCAGGTCAACAACTTTTAAACGATAATAGAGATCTTCCCTGAATTCGCTATCCTTCATCATCTTTATCAGGTCCCGATTGGAAGCAGAAATAATTTGGATATCCACCTTAATCAATTCTAATCCGCCCACACGGCGGAATGCCTTTTCTTCCACTGCCCGCAATAGTTTTGACTGAATATCCAAAGGCATTTTTGAGATCTCATCCAAAAACAATACTCCGCCATCTGCAACTTCCATCAAACCTTTTTTTCGCACTTCAGCGCCGGTAAAGGCTCCCTTTTCATATCCAAATAACTCTGACTCAAGCACAGTAGGTTGAATTGCAGCACAATTAATCGCCATAAACTGTTTATTTGCCCGCGGACCAGATTTATGGATAAATTGCGCAAGGACTTCTTTTCCCGTTCCAGTTTCTCCGGTGATTAAAACAGAAACGGAAGCCTGTGCCGCCCGTAGGGCATGTTCAACTACCGTCTTCATTTTTTCACTTTTGCCAACAATGAAATTGACATTTTTCTGTTTTTGACGTAAATACGCCAGTTCTCTCCGCATAGAGACGATTTCCTGTGCCCGTTGAATGGATTGCTCCAGTTGCGGCATTTTTACTGGTTTTGTCAAAAAATCATGTGCGCCGTTTTTCATAACATCAACAGCGGTTTCAATATCGCCGAATCCAGTAATAACAATAATAGGCGGTCTCGCGGGAAGCGAATCCACTTCATAAAGTAGATTTGGGCCATACCCATCCTGAAGCTGAACATCCAGGAGGATTACATCCCCCACCCCGTTCAATATCAATTCCCGGGCTTCTTTCAATGTCCCGGCTCCAGTGACCTCGTAACCTTTAGTTACCAGATAATCACCGATATTCCGTCGGGCATTTTCTTCATCATCAACTATTAGGATAGTTATTGCCATTTCATTCTCCGATGCAAGCAGGTAAATAAACGTGAAAAATTGTTCCCCCCGGGAAGGATTTTACCGTGATATTCCCTTGATGGGCAGTGATAATTCTTTTTGTTATTGCCAATCCGAGACCGGTTCCATGTGACTTTGTGGTTACGAAAGGTTCAAACATCCTTTCACGAATATCATCAGGTATTCCGGGTCCATTATCCGATACACTAACTTCAACCTGCGGGCGATTTGGCAAAGTATGATCAGGATTCACATGGATCGCCAATGTCCCACCGGTCTTGCTCATGGCATCAATTGCATTAGAAATCAAGTTGGTAAACACCTGCTCCAAAGCTCTGGAATCACCATTTATCATGGGGAGGTTTTGAGCGGCAGAGAAAAACGGCTGCACATTAACCCGCGTCAATCTCGGTCGCCAACGATCTAGTATGCGTTGTAAAAAAACAGTCAGGTCAATTTTTTCCAGCTTTAGTTCCTGAGGTTTTGAAAAAGCAAGAATCGATTCCATCAAATGATCGAGGCGTGTACAATCGCCCAACATGCGATCTAATACCTCTACATTAATGTCTTCCTCAGGCAGCCGGGCTGAGATCAGTTGAAGTCCAGTTGAAATATTATTGATTGGATTGCGAACTTCGTGAGCAAATATTGCTGTAAATTCACCCAACAAAGCCCGCTGTTCCAACTGTTGGCTGCGCAATCGGATTTGTTCATGTTCACTGATATCTCGAATGAATACAACTATTCCAAGGATTTCTTTGTCTTTTTGAACGGGAATCACCTGAATATGGGCTGGAAAGGATTGCCCGTTACGCCTATGCACTGAAACGTTTCCCATATTATGGGTTGGAATACCCTGGGTACATGATTCAAGCACAGTCATTATCCGATCCGGCCCAATCACCACATTCCCCACCGGTTGGTTTTTCACCTCCCAGGCCGCATATTGAAGCATCCACTCGGCTGCCGGATTAATCTCCAATACTCGAAGGTCGGATGAAAGAAATAGTATGCCTTCTTGACTGTGTTCAAAAACCGTCCCGCGCACATCCGCTGCTAGTTTTTGGTTATTAACTTCCTTCCGCAAGTTATCAACAAGAATAAAATGCTGAAGGGCGGCTGTCAAATGTGATGAGATGACTCGCATAATGGATTCAAGACGTTCTGGTGGCTGTGATTCTTGGTCTCCAACCACTAATAATCCAAATAATGCATTTTTCTGGCCCAATGGAATAGTGGCGACATACCCCAGGTTCGTGACCAAGGCGGCTCTCTGAACTTCTGCTACAACTTTTTTCCCAGGAATCCACATGGATGGCGCTGCAAGTTGTGCAAGATCACTGGAAGGTAGAATCTCAGGAAACACTTCGGAGTACGTGTCAAACGCAATTCGAATCAGTCTGGGCTGCTGACTGTCGGCTTTATAAATGCAGATATTTTTCGCCCGGGTGATCATGCGGGTGATTTCAAATCCCTTTAGTAAGGATTTTTCAAGAGTGGGTTCTTCTCTTAAAGAAGCCAAATCGATTAATCCATTGAATAAATCCGATTGCCAAACCCCCTGCGTTTCGGCATGTTTAGCCTCTGGTATAAAAGTGAGCAACCCCCAATTGTTCTCAGTGTTTAATAGAGTCCCCTGAACAATAACTGGGATTGAGTTACGCTTTCTGCGGGAAAGATTGGCAGTAAGTGGTTCACCCGATGTAAAAAATTCCTGCGAAAAATCTGGCAGAATTTCTACAATAGAAATACCTGCAATTTCAAGTTGTGAATAGGCCGTCAATTGAATAAAGGCCGGGTTGGTCTGATAAATAAGCAGGGTTCTTAAATCAAGAACAACCGCAGCTTCCGAGAACGCATTAAGCACAGCCGAAAATTCTTGTGTCCCTGGTATCCGCGGTCGACCAACGATTTGGTTTAACTGATTATTGGAATTTGTTTCGTTCATCCGGCTCCAGGAGTCGGCCGGCGAAGATGCGCCGGTAAAATCCCTTCCATCGCCCTATATTTCGCTACTGTCCGCCGGGCGACTTTAAACCCTTGTTCGGAAAGCAGGTTTGCAATTTCGGTATCACTAAAAGAACGAGCTTCTTTTTCGATAATCTCTTTTAATATTTTGCGAACATTCAATGACCTATCAAAAAACATCGCCAGGGGGACAATCCGTCCATTGGGCAATTGCACCGCTTTGTTTGCCACAGCGCGCGAAATGGTGGATTCGTGAACGCCCAATTCAATCGAGATGTAGGCTCGGGTCACTGGTCTAAGGTGTTTTTCGCCACGGCAAATAAAGCTACGCTGCAAGCTCGCCACTCGCTGCATAAGCCGGGTAATTGTATGATTGCGCTGCTGAAGACACTTGACAAACAGGGATGCTCTTTCCAGATCGTTTTTCCAATCTTCTTTCTTTTCCTGATTGGCTTCATGAATCGCGGATTTAAACATCGGGTTTACGCGGAGTGTGCCATTCAGCGGCATAATAATTTCAACAACAAGAGGTTTGTCTTGATCTTCGTTCAGGTAGGATATTAATATATCTGGCCGATGGTAAACCTGTGGCGGCGCTTCAGTCGCTTGACGGACATCGCCCCAATGAGACCGGGCTGGGAACGGATTTAGATTTTCGCTGATGAAAGTTACCGTCTGGTGAACGGTTCGCAAACTCACTTTGAAAGCCCGCGCAAGTTCTGCATATTGATGCCGGGAAAGCAATCCCATTTCGTTTTCAATTATTTGGCGGGCCAAAGCTGGAATATCGTGGGTTTCAGAGAGAAAATCCAACTGAACCAACAACGCTTCTTTGGGTGAACACGAGCCAACCCCATAAGGCTCAGCCCGCTGAATCAATTTTTGAATCTGTTCAATTTTGGAAACCGGAACATGAAAATAACTGGCAATCTCAATCAACGAGGTTGTCAATAGTCCATCATCATCCAAGTGTGTCAAAAAATATGCCGCTATCACCCGTTCAGACGGGTCTAATTCGGAGGCAATTTGCCGAAGAACAAATGTGGGCAAATCCTCAATAGTAGAAGAATAGTTGTCTTCCGGCATATCATCACTGCTAATTCCGCTGCTAAAGTTAAAATCTTCACGCGGCGAAACGAAGACAATCGGTTCTTCATTAGAATCAGATTTTGGAGAACTGCAGGTTGGACAAATACCTTTTTGTGGCAGTAGGCGATGACAGGTCGGACAACGCCGTTCTTCAATTAATTCCAGCGCTGGATTTGATGCCAACTCGGATTCAATTTGCTCGCGAAGCTCATCGGCTGTTAGGCTCAACAGCGTCATAGTTTGCGCAAGGTGAGCAGTCGTTAGTGGGCGAAGAGTATGATTGTGAGTTTGAAACATAGCATCCCTAACCTTCCAGGCAGTATATCTTTAATACAAAAAGATTGCAAGTTTTGTGCCAGGTAGTTTCAGGTACAATCAAACTGATTGAAACGAGGATGAGGATGAAAGAGTTGGTTGTCGTTGGTGGCGGTTTGGCTGGTTGTGAAGCAGCTTTTCAGGCTGCAATTCGTGGAATCAATGTGAAACTATACGAAATGCGCCCCGAAAAAATGACACCGGCGCATACCTCTGGTCAACTAGCCGAAATTATTTGCTCAAATTCATTCGGCTCCCTCCTACCCGATCGGGCTTCCGGGTTATTGATACAAGAATTGAAGCAATTCGGTTCATTCCTGATTCAAATTGCGGAGGAATCTGCTGTTCCGGCTGGTGGATCTCTGGCCGTTGACCGTGAGTTATTCTCAAAAAACGTCAGCGCGCAACTCCAGGAATTTTCAAATATTCAAATCATTCGCGAAGAAATGCCGCAAATCCCTGATGTACCGGCAATAATCGCATCAGGTCCGCTCACTTCTGGCCGGTTATCTGAGTCTATTCAAGAATTCACCGGTTTGGAGCAGTTCTATTTTTATGATGCAATCGCTCCGATCATTCATAAAGATTCAATCGATATGTCCATAGCTTTCCAGGCATCCCGGTTCGGTGCAAGTAAAGGTCAAACGGACGACTATATCAATTGCCCCCTATCAAAAGAAGAATTCACGCTTTTTGTCGAGGAATTAATTTCTGCTGAACGAATTCAATTGCAAACCATGGAAGGTGAAATTGAAAATGGCGTAAAAGCTGGGAAGGGATCATTTTTTGAAGGATGCCTACCCGTTGAAGTGATTGCATCCCGCGGTCAGCGGTCTTTAACTTTTGGGCCAATGCGGCCAATTGGTTTGAGTGATCCGCGAATTGAACAACGTCCCTATGCCGTTCTGCAGCTCCGGCAGGATAATCTCGCGGCATCTCTTTACAATATGGTCGGATTTCAAACCAATTTAAAGTTTAGCGAACAAGAAAGGGTTTTTCGGATGATTCCCGGTTTGCAGAATGCCGAATTTGTCCGATTTGGCCAGATGCATCGCAATTCTTTCATTGCGTCCCCGGCTGTTTTGCAGGCAACATTACAAACAATTAACCGAAGTGATCTGTTTTTTGCCGGGCAGATCAGCGGTGTTGAAGGGTATCTTGGGAATATTGGTACAGGCTTGCTGGCGGGGATCAATGCCGCAAATTTCATAAATGATAAAGACTTGCTCACTCCCCCATCTTCAACCATGCTCGGAGCATTATGCAGATATATTACAGAATGCCCGCTAAAAGATTTTCAACCCATGAAAGCAAATTTTGGAATATTGCCAGAGCTGGATCATCAAGCCCGCACAAGACTGGAAAGAACAGCTCAGCACGTTCAAAACGCCAGACTTGCTATGAATAAATACCTTATGGAAAACGAGAAGGTTCTAAGACCATGAAGAACAGACAAACTTTTAAAGTGCTCTTATTATTTTCTGCCTTTCTGCTATTTGCTGGATTTTACCGCATAACTCCAATGCCAAAATCCCCGTTTCAGGCTGAAATCGCATTTCGGGCGTTGGCCGAACTTCAAGAAAATGGGCCTCGAACACCCGGGGCGGTATCTCACACACTAGCCCAGGAATTCATCGCTAATTTTTTGACAACGAATGGCTGGCAAGTCCAGATTCAATCAGGCAGTATGCTGAATCATCCAGTTCACAACATCGTCGCCACCAGAGGCTCTGGCCACATCTCGACGATCCTTGCATCCCATTATGATTCTCGATTGTTTGCAAATAAAGACCCTTATCAGAATTTGCGTTCTCTGCCTGTCCCCGGTGCAAATGACGGCGGTTCCAGTACGGCGGTTCTGTTGGAATTATCTCGAATTCTCTCTCTGTCAATTTCTTCTGATATTGCTCTTGTATTTTTTGACGCCGAAGACCAGGGGAATATCTCTGGCTGGGATTGGATTTTAGGCAGCAGACTTTTTGTACAGCAATTGCAGCAATATCCCTCAAAAATGATACTGCTGGATATGGTTGGCGGATTTGACCAGAAGATCATTCCACCGGTCAATTCGGATATTGATATTTACAATGAGATTCAGGCAGTTGCAGTCGATATTGGCAATGCTGATAATTTTCTAGCGCCGGCAAAACATGCCATACTGGATGACCACGTCCCATTCTTAGAAATTGGCGTTCCAGCAGTTGATTTGATTGATATCGTAGATCCGCGCTGGCATACAACCGCAGATGATCTTGAAAATGTAAGCTTGCAAAGCCTGCAAAGAGTCGGGGATACCCTGTTTTTATGGATATTTTCGGATGAAAAGCAGTAGCACAATAGCCTTAAACCAACTCGCGCTATTGACAGAATAGATTCAATCTTATAGAATATTTGAAGTACTGCAATTGTGTAATTGAATCAAAGAAGAGGTAACTGGTCTGTTCTCCCGTTACACTGGTCGGTTTTTTATTTACTGTCCTCTACATTCTTCTTTTATCATCTACACCGCAGCCAATCCATCATCTGCTTTAGTTTCAGGAGTGTATTCCAATGAGTGATAGTGAAATCGGCACAGTAAAGTGGTTCAACACGAGCAAAGGTTACGGCTTTATTCAACGCAATGAAGGTCCCGATGTGTTTGTCCATTATTCGGCGCTTGACGCCGAAGGCTTCAAGAACCTTGAAGAAGGCCAAAAAGTGGAATTTTCCGTCGAAAAAGGCCCGAAAGGTTTACAAGCTGTCCACGTTAAATTAGTTTAGTCACCCAAAAAAACCTCCCCAATAATGAGGAGGTTTTTAATACCGGTTTTTTGGTTGTTCCTCTTGAAATAACCAGTAGCCAAGTGAAAGAAATATAATTCCACCAACTATAGCCGAACCCAATCGTAACGGGCCTATAGTGCCAATTGATAAACCGGCTGTCACACCGGCTATGTGTCCAAGCCAAAAGCCCACCCAACTAGCCGCCAGATCGATTAGTAAAGCGCTAAACCGGCCGCCCTTCCATAAATGGAAAACAGCCCCCATAAATGTTGAAATTAGTATGCCAAAAAGAAATGCTGGTAGGGTCATTCGTTTGTTACTCGGGTGATCTTGCCTCCCCCAAGGCATAGGTCTTCAAAATAAAATGCAGCCTGTTGTCCAGGGGTAATATCCCGTAACTTCTTATCAAATTTTACCCAAAGCGCTGACTTTTCGCCTGATGAAATTTCGGCTGCAACCGGAGGAGCTTTGTACCGTATTTTCACATCCATTTTTTGAGGAAAAATTTTAGCTGGGGGTGTTATCCAATTGATTTCTTCTACCAGACAAGTATCTGATCCCATTTCTTCATTTTTCCCGATCCATAGCGAATTTGTATCTGTGTCCTTTTTTAACACATAATACGGTTCCTGAATAGCGCCCAATCCTTTTCGTTGGCCAATGGTATAGTTTGGTAAGCCAGAATGCTGGCCGATAATTTCCCCCTGTATATTTAGTATCGGTCCTGGCATGAGGATTTCCGGGGCGTTCCTTTTCAAGAATTCGCGATAATCTTCTCCGGCAAGAAAACATAGATCCTGACTATCCTGTTTTTCAGCAGTAGGCAGATTATTTGATCTGGCAATCTCTCTAACCGCTGACTTTAGCAAGTTTCCAATGGGAAGCAAGGTTTTTCTCAATTTCGATTGTGAAACCCCGGAAAGCACATAGGATTGATCTTTCCCTTGATCCTGCCCTTTTCTCAAAGAAATTGATCCGTCAATATTTTCATCCAGCCTGGCATAATGACCAGTTGCCAGGAAATCAGCGCCAATGTTTTCGGCCTCTTCCAGTAGAGCGCCCCAACGGATCACCTGATTACAACGAATACAAGGATTTGGGGTTTCACCAAGTTCGTATCCTCGAATGAAATAGCCAACAATTTCTCTATGGAATAAATCCCGTACATCAACCACATAAAAAGGTATTCCGATAATAGCCGCCACTTTTCTGGCAGCGGCAATGGAATCAGGTGTACAGCAAGAGTTTCGATCTTCATTTCCAGGCTCCGTCCATAACCGCAGCATTATCCCAGTAACATCATAGCCTGCCTGAGTTAAGAGCAGCGCCGCGACTGAACTATCCACCCCACCACTCATTCCCACTACCACCTTAAGGGATGAATTCAAAATCATCGTTGAATTTTTCCAATTGCAATCACAAGTGCAGAGACAAATGATTGTATGTTTTGGGGTGAATTCATTTTTCCTAGAGTGACCCGCAGCGAACCCAATGCCAGTTCCGGTTTGTAGCCCATTGCCAGTAAAACATCGGATGGACTGGGCGAACCCACCTTGCAGGCAGAACCGGAAGAACAAGCAAAACCCATTCCATCCAAAACCATCAACAACCGGTTGCCATCTACACCAGCAAATACAAAACTTGCGTGATTTGGAAGGCGGTTGGTTGGGTGCCCGGTCAATTTACTGGAAGGAATCTTCTCAAGAACTCCCGAAATAAGTTGATCGCGCATCTCGCTCAACTCATTCTCTCTAGATTCTGTGTTGGTTTGAGATTTCTTAAAAGCTTCAGTCAGGCCAACAATAAGGGGGACATTCTCGGTACCAGCTCGTAAATGGTTTTCCTGCCCACCTCCAGTTTGAATGGATAAAATATCAATCCCTGATTTGATCCCCAGGAGGCCTATCCCCTTTGGGCCGTACATTTTATGAGCGCCAATCGAGATAAGCGAAATATTATCTTTTGCAAGGCTCATCGGTAAATGCGCCGCCGCCTGGACAGCATCACTATGAAACGGTATTTCCCCGGATTGGCAAATTCTGCCGATTTCAATAATCGGATTAATTGTCCCAACTTCGTTGTTGGCATAAATAACAGAAACAAGCGCGGTTTTTGTTGTAATGCGCTTGCTTACATCGTCGGGATCAACCATGCCGTTGCCATCGACAGGGAGGAAAACAACTTTAAAACCAAATTCCTCCTGCAACTGGATGGCGGTATGCGATACGGCATGGTGTTCAACTGATGAGATAATTATCTCATCAGCGCCGGTTAGTTTTCTTCTTTGGATTGCAATTCCCCGCAATGCCAGATTGTCGCTTTCAGTGCCGCCGGAAGTGAAAATAATATTTTTCGGTTGCGTTTCAAGTATTTCACTACAAATAACTCTGGCATTTTCAATAGCTGCTTCGGCTGCCTGCCCATAGAGATGAATCGAGGATGGATTCCCGAATTCAAAACTAAAGTACGGCAACATAGCTGTAAGAACATCTTCATCAACCGGAGTGGATGCTGCGTAATCAAAGTAAACAGATTTCTTCATAGTGCCACCAATAAATTAAGATTATAGCATGAGAGGTTCATGCAGAAACTTACATTGCGCCTATCTGACTGATATAATGAGAGTGTTCTAATTCTAAAATTCAAGAGGTCAAAAATGACATTTCAAATACATTTTGGGACTGATGGTTGGCGGGGTGTTATCGCTGAAGAATATACGTTTGACAATGTGAGACGATGCACTCAGGGCTTCGCCAATTACATGGTATCTACTGGAAATCAGGGTAAATGGGTTGTGGTTGGGCATGATAAGCGCTTTGGTTCCGAATACTTTGCTCTGGCTGCAGCCGAAGTTTTGGCCGGAAATGGCCTAAAAGTCTATCTCACCGATGGTGCAACACCGACACCGGTGATCGCCTTTTCCGTTGTGCATAGAAAAGCGGCGGGGGCGATTAATATCACAGCGTCACACAACCCCCCAACTGACAACGGTTTCAAAGTGAGGAATTTTACTGGCGGCGCCATTGATCCCGATGGATTAGTCCAAATTGAAAAAGGAATCCCTGATTCAATGACTGATGTAAAACGAATGACGGCGGAAGAAGCCAACGAAAAAGGTTTGATTATCCGCTTTGATCCTGCACCCGAATATTTGGAGCATATTAAGGACTTGATTGATGTCGAACCTATCAAACAGGCCGGCTTAAAGATTGTTGTGGATACAATGTGGGGAAATGGAGCCGGATGGTTCACACATATCCTCAATGGTGGAAAAACGCAGATAACAGAAATTCATAATACCCGCAATCCATCCTTTCCAGAAATGTTGCGGCCAGAACCGATCCCCCCAAATATAAATGTTGGGTTGCAGACTACCGTGGATAAAAAAGCCGATGTTCTGGTTATCACTGATGGAGATGCTGACCGCGTCGGAATCGGAGATGAGAACGGGAACTTTGTAAATCAACTTCAAGTTTACGCGTTGTTAGCCTATTACCTGCTGGAGATTCGCGGTGAGCGAGGCGCTATCGTTAGAACTTTATCAACCACCACAATGTTAGATAAACTTGGTAAGCTTTATGATGTGCCAGTATATGAAACAGGTGTCGGGTTCAAGTATGTTGCTCCGAAGATGACGGAAACGAACGCCTTGATCGGTGGCGAAGAATCAGGTGGGTTTGCCTTCCGCGGAAATGTTCCAGAACGAGATGGAATTTTGGCCGGATTATATTTCCTGGATCTTATGGTTAAAACAGGCAAGAAACCGACAGAATTAATTGATCTATTGTATTCAAAAGTCGGGCCGCATTATTATGACCGAATAGACCGAAGTTTTTCTGGCGTCCGAAAAGACCGGGAAGCTAAAATTCTAGCCGCTCAGCCGAAAACTATTGCTGGTTTGGCTGTAGTAAGGCAGGATACAACGGATGGGTTCAAGTTCGTGATGGAAGATGGCGGTTGGATGTTGATCCGCTTTTCAGGAACCGAACCCATCATGCGAGTTTATACCGAAACCACGCACAAAGAAAAAGTTCAAGAAATTCTGCAAGACGGATTACGGATTGCAGGTTTGGTGTAGGTTCCTGTGATCGTTGATACACACTGTCACTTAAATTTCAACTCGTTTAGAGAGGATTTGCCTAAGGTCTTGCAGAATGCAAGAGCAGCTGGAATTAGCCGTATGGTAGTACCAGCTATTGACATTGAGACAAGCCGGGAAGTAGTTTCTTTGAACAAAATATTCCCCGAAATCTTTGCAGCAGTTGGAATTCATCCAAATGAGGCGGCTAACTTTTCCTCTAACGATATCAATATCCTTAGAGTCCTGGCTGAAGAAAAAATGGTTGTCGCTATTGGCGAAATTGGACTGGACAATCATCACAAAGACGTCCCGATTGAACAACAGATTCAAGTTTTCAAAGCACAACTTCAACTAGCCAGTGATTCGTCCCTTCCTGTCATTATTCACAATCGGGAAGCGGATCAGGAAATAATTGAATGTCTGACAGATTGGATCGATGAACTTGTAAAAAAGAAATCTCGACTGGTGGAAAACCCAGGAATTCTGCATGCTTTCAGCTCAAATATGGATCTGGCAGAAAAAGCAATTTCTCTCGGATTTCTTATTGGAGCAGCAGGCCCCATCACATTTCGGAATGCAGCAGAACTGCAAAATGTTTTTCGAAACCTACCGCCAGAGAAAGTGGTAATTGAAACAGATGCTCCCTTTCTGACACCGCATCCGTTTCGAGGGAAACGAAATGAACCATTCTATTGTTTTCATATAGCGCAGAAACTTGCTGAACTGTGGCAGATATCCGAAGAAAAAGTTGAAGAAATCACTACGAAAAATGCTTTCAGGATTTTTAGATGGGAAGAATTGAAATAAACTCGATTATGAATGCTTTTGAATTTGTAAAACCAGACATCCAGTCAATGGAGGAATTAATCCGGGAACAGGTTGAGGATAATCATCCTGAACTTGCTATTGCTTTGGATCTCTTGCTCTCATCTGGTGGAAAAAGGGTTCGCCCAACAATAACAATTTTAGTGGGCAAAAGTCTGAATGCCGATTACCAACGGGTGATAACCATGGCTGCCGCAATCGAATTGCTGCACACAGCGACTCTGGTTCACGATGATCTTATCGATGGATCATTGCTCCGCCGTGGAGCGCCAACCCTAAATTCTCAATGGTCCCCGAGTGCGACCGTATTAACTGGTGATTTTCTCTTTGCTTCAGCAGCTAAACTGGCATCAGAGACAAATTCAATTGACATCATGAAACTATTTTCAAAAACCCTCCGAACCATCGTTAATGGTGAAGTTAGCCAGATGTTCGCTATCCGCTGTAAACCTAGCATTGATGAGTATTATCGCAGAATCTATGCAAAAACAGCCTCATTGTTTGAGACTTCAGCCTCAGCCGCTGGCATTATTAGTGAATCTGATCCAGCTATCATTCAATCATTAGCCAAATTTGGGCGAGAAATTGGAATGGCCTTTCAAATAATCGATGATATTTTGGATTTTAACGGCGATTCGGCTGTTTTAGGCAAACCCATCGGTAGTGACCTTCGTCAGGGATTAGTCACCTTGCCAGCCCAATTCTTCTTCGCTGATTTTCAGACTCATCCACTGGTGAAAAAGGTGCTGGAATTTGGTTGTCTAAAAGATGAAAACGAGATCAAATCACTGATTGAGGCGATTTGCGACAGTTCGGCGATAGAGAAATCATATAGTGTGGCAGAAGAGTTCATCCGCAAAGGGATAACCGCTCTGACTGCAATTCCAGAGACAATGGAAAGAAACATGCTAACCAATCTGGCATTGTCACAGGTCAACCGCGACCGATAATTACAATATGTCACCTATAC
>JBAWYZ010000035.1:0-13361 GCA_037143255.1 Leptolinea sp.
TAATAATATGTAGCACCCCTTTGACAAAACCTTATGGCAACGCAATTATTTTGAAAATATCATACAAAATGAAGATTGGCTGAACCGAATCAGGGAATACTTAATGAATAATGCACTTCAAAGGGCATTGGATATCGAAAACCCTGCTACCCTCTCAATGATAATTCCGCTACCCACGTAGGGGCTTGCCCTTGGACACGGTCGATCCTCAAGGCAGGGCATGCCCCTACACGAAGACTTGCAGGTACAGGATTTTAGCAACAGGGCAGGGATGTGCCAACCTGATTAATTCCATATTACAATTTGCAAATGGAAAGGCTCATTCTTGAAACAGCACGCCTTCGGCTCCGGTACATGTCTCCAGAGGATATCCCGACTCTGATAGATCTTTGGACAGATGCCGATGTCACCCACTTTATGAGCGGCCCGCGCAATTTAGTAACCCTGACGTGTAACCTGAAAGAAACTGCTTCCAATCCCCTGGCCGACCCGTATGATCTATGGCCGTTGGTTGAAAAGTCCTCAGCAAAGGTGATCGGTCATTGCGGCCTGTTGGATAAAGATGTGGAAGGTAAGATTGATATCGAATTGGTGTATGTTCTGGTAAAACCTGCCTGGGGAAAAGGGTATGCCACCGAAATCGCACTTGCGCTACGGGATTATGCCTTCTTTACCCGCAAGGTACCCCGCTTGATTGCCCTCATCGATCCAGAAAACATTGCTTCAGAACGGGTTGCCAGCAAAGTAGGCATGCTGCTGGAGAAAGAAACGGTCCGCCCTGGTGGTGAAGTTCGCTATTTATATGCTTTATATCCCTACACAACCGCTTGAACAAATCCAACGTTTTTTCTATAGTAATTGCATGAACAGGAGAATCCTATGACTCAAAACCAAACCGTCACCCTGGCCGGCGGATGTTTCTGGTGCCTGGAAGCCGTATTTGATAATCTAATTGGTGTAACAGATGTCGTTTCCGGGTATGCCGGCGGCGCCACCATTAAACCTACCTATCAGCAGGTATGCACCGGCACTACTAACCATGCCGAGGTGGTTCAGATCACCTTTGACCCAGAAATTATCTCCTATAAAGAACTGCTGGAAGTATTCTTCTCTATACACGACCCCACCACGCTCAACCGACAGGGAGCTGATGTAGGGACACAGTACCGCTCAGCGGTTTTCTGCCATACGCCTGGGCAGCTCGTGGAAGCGCAAGCAGTTATTCGTGAACTGACCGATGAAAAACTATGGGATGCGCCTATCGTCACCGAATTAGCGCCCTTATCCGTCTTTTACCCGGCGGAGGAATACCACCAGGAATACTTTGCCCGCAACCCCGGCCAAGGCTACTGCCAGATGGTGGTTGCTCCCAAGGTGGCCAAATTCCGCAATAAATATACCAGCCGATTGAAAGCGTAATTTACCAGGTACCGGTCAGCATGCGTCCCATACATACGCCGTTCATGCTAGCCTGCATCAGACCGCGCGTCAGACCGGCGCCGTCACCCAGCACATGCAGGTTGTGAATATTGGTCTGAAAGTGTTTATCCACCACGATCCGGTTGGAATAAAACTTGACCTCCACTCCATAGATCAAGGTGCTGTCACCGGCCAGGCCGGGCATGATCTTATCCAGCTCTTCGATGGTCTCCATAATATCCACCATGATACGGTACGGTAACACCAGGCTCAGGTCGCCCGGCACGGCATCCTTTAACGTGGGTCGGATTATGTTCTTCGCTAACCGCTCCAGCGTGGTGCGGCGACCGCGTTTCAAATCTCCGTAACGTTGAATAAGCACCTTGTTGCCTGACAGCATATTTCCCATCTCGGCAATATAGCGGCCGTATTCAATGGGAGTCTTAAATGGCTGGGTAAAGTTCTTGGAAACCAGCAGCGCAAAGTTGGTGTTGGTGGTTTTATAGGCCTCATCTTTATAGCTATGCCCATTGACCGTAGCCAGCGTGTCGCCATATTTCTCTTCAGCAACTTCGCCGCGTGGATTCCAGCAAAAAGTGCGCACCTTGTCTTCAAAAGTAGGGGTGTAGTAAATCAGTTTGGCTTCATACAGGGTTTTATCAATAGCTTCGGTGATGGCGGCATCCGTTTCAATGCGGCAGCCGATATCCACCGGGCCGACTTTGGATTGTATCCCATACGTCTTGCAGATACTATTCAGCCATTCACTGCCCTCCCGGCCAATACCCACCACCACCCGGTCTGCCAGAATGCGTCGGCCATCAAAGGTAGTCACCCCTTTGACCTGTTTCTCACCGTCCGATTGGTTCTCGATGATGAAATCCTTTATCGGGGTATCAAAGAGCATATCAACCTGAAGTTTTTCCAGTTCTTTCTGGATAAGTGAATAAATGGCATAGGCTTTTTCGGTGCCCATATGGCGCACCCCCGAATCGATTAGTTTCATATGAGACTGGGTGGCGCTGCGCCGGATGGCGTTTATTGCTGGCGTATTTTCGTTGCCATAAACTGTCGGGTCAGCGCCGAAGCCAACATACAGGGAATCGGTGTAATGCAGTACCTTCCGGAATTTCTCCAGGCCGATATATTGCACCAGGTCGCCGCCAATTGCGCCATCCTCATTAATGGAAAGTTTGCCGTCGCTGAAACTTCCGCCACCAGAAAACCCGGTAGTGATGTTGCATGGATTGCAATTTACGCAAATACCGGTCTTGCGTTTCGGGCATTTGCGTTTTTCAATCGAGTGACCTTTTTCTACCAGTAAAATGCGCAAGGCTGGGTTATTCTGCCGGATTTCATAGGCAGTGAAAATGCCGCTTGGCCCGGCGCCGACAATAATGACATCATAGGCGTTTTGAATCTGAAGAGTTTTCATGCTAATTTGCCTGTCTAATTGAGGGAATTACCAGGTGGGATTGTATCACTTCACGATTTCAGCCCAGTTAATTTTTGCCGAATAGCTTCGTCAAACCTCTTTCGGAACGTGCTTTCCTGTCAAGAACTGCTGAAATTCCCTGGTAACAATTTCTAATTCTTTTTCAATGCTCTCTATCCTACCGTTAATACCAACGGGCAAATTTTCCTTGCTTTCGTATTCCAGGTTTTTGGCATAGTCAGAAAGCTGCATCGCGCCCAGGCTGGCGCTGCTAGATTTTAGGGTATGAGCTGCCCTGTGAAATGTTTTTACATCCTTCTCAGATATGGCGGTTTTCATTTCATTGACCAGTTTGCATGCATTTGGAAGGAACGTTTGAATCAAATCAACCAGGAAGTCATGCGCCTCGTCCCCCAATACCCGGTAATATTGATCCAGCGTTTCCCATACGATGGGTTCTTTTTCTGATTCGATGGCCGGATTTTGCTCTTTTGCATCCAATATCACCGGTTCAGTATTCTTTAATGCTCTTATCAATTCGTTGATTTGAACCGGCTTGCATAGATAATCATCCATTCCTTCGGCGAGAAATCGTTCGCGGTCACCCTGCAAGGCGTGGGCAGTCATAGCAATGATGCGGGGAATCCTCTCGGGTGGAAAACGTTTGTGAATCTGCTGAGATGCTTCCAAGCCATCCATTTCCGGCATTTGCACATCCATGAAGATAAGGTCATAGGGCTGTCGTTCTAGCGCCTGCAAGGCTTCCAATCCATTGGCTGCCAGATCAACCCGGTAACCCAGGCGTTCCAACATTCGGATGGCTACTTTTTGATTTATCGCATTATCTTCAGCCAGTAATATTCGCAGTGGGTGATTTTCCCCCATCTGCCGGTCAAATTCGCTAACCGCCTGCAAATTTTCCCGCACTAAAACAGGCTGATTGGCAAACACACTTAACATGGTTTCAAATAATATTGAAGGTCGGACTGGTTTGGTTAATTGAGCTGAAAACAGCAGGCTAATTTCCGGAGACTCGCGCCGCCCAAAGGAAGATAACAGCACCAGCGGCAGCTTTTTCTTTCCTGGCAGTTTTTTAATAGACTGAGCCAGCATTGCTCCATCCATCTCTGGCATTTGCATATCCAGAATAGCTGCATCAATCTTACTTATTCGAGAGAGAATTTCCAATGCTTGAAAACCAGAACTGGCTGGAATTACGTTCATCTTCCACGATTCCACCTGACGGGTCAAAATTAGCCGGTTTCTTTCATTGTCATCCACGATTATGATTGTCTTACCCTGCACGATTGCCAGTCCATCTGGAACAATTTCCTTATGAGGCTCATCAGCAATTAGCGCCTTAATTGTGAAATGAAAAGTTGACCCCTCACCAACTTTGCTCTCAAACCACATCTCCCCACCCATATTCTCAGACAGCCGTTTGCTAATCGTTAGACCGAGACCGGTACCGCCGTATTTGCGGGTTGTAGAATTATCTGCCTGGCTAAAAGACTTGAAAATTCGGTCATGTCGGTCTTCGGAAATTCCTATACCGGTGTCAGCTACCGAAAAATGTAATTTATAAACATCATTGATGATCGGTTCAGCGCTGACAGCGAGGAAAACCTCCCCTTTTTCCGTAAATTTAATCGCATTCCCCAGAAGATTGACCAAAATCTGGCGAATTCTGGTTACATCGCTAAGGAAGACAGCGGGAACATTATTCTCGATCTGAAATAAAACTTCCAATCCTTTTTCAGATGCTTTCGGCGCCAGTAGATTTAACGCCGACTCTACACAATCTGATAGATCAAATGGAAGTATCTCCAAATCCATTTTCCCTGCTTCAATTTTTGAAAAGTCCAAAATGTCATTGATGATCGTGAGAAGATCTTCACCACTGGTTCGAATCGTGTCGACAAAATCCCGCTGCATAGAATTCAAGGGGGTATCCAGCAGCAGATTGGTCATGCCGATTACAGCGTTCATGGGTGTGCGAATTTCATGGCTCATATTCGCCAGGAAATCGGCTTTGGACTGACCAGCCGCCTCTGCGTTACGTTTTGCCTCCACCAGATCATTTACATCATGATAAATAACAAATGAACCTTTTAGTTCATTATTTATTCGAACCGGAACGCCCAGAATTTCAACAGCTATCATTGTTCCATCTTTGCGTTTCCGTTTTCCAATAGTTTTTACCTTATATCCTTCTGTAGTTTGCCGGGTTAAATTCAACCCATCTTGCATTGTCTCCGGTGTATTTACAAATGAATCCAGTTGCTTTCCATTGATCTCGTCAAACGAATAACCGAACAACTCGGTAAAGGCCGGGTTGATTGAAGCAACCAGCGAACTTTCATCTAAAACAACTATTGCCCCAGGGCTGTTTTGAATCAGGGTTGTAAGGTATTCTTTTTCAGAGATTGTTTCATCCAGCTTTTTTTTGCGCTGCTCATCATTGGATTGCAGCGCTGCAGCGGTGAGGTCAATTACTTCTGCCAGAAATCCAAGCTCTCCACTCTCGTTTTGCAATCCCGTTCGGGCAGTAAAATCGCCACTCGCCAATTTTTTGGATGAGCTAACCAACCGATTAACTACCCTTAAAATTGTTTGTTTGGCAAACCAAAATGTGAAAATTGCTGCAAAAAGAATTGCCAGCAGTTCTATGATTATGTTTTGCCAGATTAATTCTCTGGCAGATGCCAGGGAGGAGGCTTGAGGAAGCCCAACGCGCATGTAACTTCCGCCGTATACGTCCGCCATTCTGGAAAAACCATACAAGCGTTGTTCACCATCAACTCCAACACCAGAAAATGCTCCTTTTCCAGTTGAAGTTGACATAGCTGATATCATCGCATCTGGAACTTTTGTGCCTACAAAATGAAGCGGGTCTGGATCACGATAAATTAGAACGCCGGTTTGATTAACAACTGCAATCGAAGAATTGGCTGGCAACTCAATATGGGTTTTAAATGATTTAACCCAATCTTGATTTATTAATGCCACCAGCACGCCAGCAACCTGGGTTGTTTCATTCTTAAGAGGTAATGCAATTACGGTAACGATTCCGGCTTCAGGCCAATCATTTTGGAATGGGGCGATATTAACCGCTATCCCGGTCATAGCCGAAATGAACCAGGAAGAATTCTTGATTGTAGCGGGGGGTTTAACATCTGTACCTGAACAAAACAGGGAGCCGTCAGGTTTTAGTACCAGCAAATCCTCAATGGAAGGTTCCTGAAACGGGATCGTTTTGGCATAAAAATCGCAATACTGGTCATCCGTCAATAAATTGGGATTCCCCGATAAATTTACTAACAAATGTTTGGCATTTGATACAACATTTTCAAATTCATTGGTGCCAATATACGCCATTGACATAGCGCTTGTCTCAGTATTCTGGGCGGCCATCCGAGTAATTCTTGAATTGTTATATATGGTCAATAAAATGAATGGAAATATTGCGACCAAAACAATGAGAATCAATCGCGATTGCAAACCAGAAAAAAAAGAGCGTTTAAGCATTAACCACTTGCCTTATGGAAAAAATCTCGAGCATACACTCGGCCGCGGCCAGTCTGCTTGGCCATATTCAACGTTTCATCTGCCGCTTGAATCAATTCATCAATATTTGCAGCCTTAGATGTGCTAATTACCCCAATGCTGGTGTTGACATGGAGCGGTTCTTTGCCTTCAATATTGATTGTGAATTTAGTGATTCGTGAATGAATGCGGTTTGCAATTTCAGTCGCCATCGCCAGTGTTGTATTTGGTAATACAATCAGGAACTCATCCCCGCCCCATCGCGCAGTCCAATCATACGGGCGGACACTTTGGGTAATTTGCTCCGCGACAAGACAAAGAGCCTGGTCACCGACCATACTGCCATAAGAATCATTTAATGCCTTGAAGTGATCAAGATCAAAGGTCATGATGCTCATCGATCCACCTTCTCGCTGAAATCTCTCAATTTCTCCCTTTAGGTGCAAGTAAATTGCCCGCCGGCTGAGTAGACCTGTTAAATAATCATACATTGTCATGCGTTCCATTTGTTCGCGCGCCCGTTTCAATTCATCTTCTTGTTCCAGGTAGCGCAAACCAATATTGACACGGGCTCTTAATTCAGAAATATCGAAAGGTTTGGTAAGGTAATCGTCTGCGCCGGCATCCAATCCGGACACAACATTAGTTTCATCTTCTTTCCCGGTTAATATCACCGAATAGGTATAATCTTTGAACCGCGCAGCCCGAATATTCCGGATCAAATCCAACCCACGCAGGGAAGGGATAAACCATTCAGTAATGATAAATCGAGGTGGATTGGTAAGGAAATTATTCCAGGAAACATTTCCATCCGAAAACTCCATGACCTCCAGCCCCAGGCGAGATAGAGTGGAGCGCAAAATCTGTCGGGCAATTGGGTCGTCGTCAATTATTGCTATTTGCATGATATCTCCATAAAATTCTTCACAAATGGATTTACAGACTTAGTTTTATTATCAGGCATAATCTTTCAAAATCAAGTAAAATCCATATAAACTTCATCCAAAAATTGTATAAAGATATTGAATTCTATGGAAAATACACCAGAAAACACCTCAAAACCAATCCCCTTTTATAAGAATCGCCGTATTTACCTTTCCATCTTGTTTTTTATTGGTATCGGATTGGCAATTTTCTTCGGTATCAAAGCTTTTCGCAATATTCAAAGAATTCAAAGTATGAAATTTGGGGGTGGTGAAACTAATGTTGAATTGATTCGCGGTTGGATGACCGTAGATTACATTACCAAAATGTATCATGTTCCACCCGATGTAGTCCTTAAACCCCTCAACCTTCCTGTTAAATCAAATATGAAAATCAGTATTGGTTCGCTTATCAAAGCGGCCGGAACATCCAACCCGGAAGTGCTAATGAACCAGGTGAAAGCGAGTATTAACGATTTTCAACAAAAAGATCTAAAACCGACCCCGCCTCGTCCACCTGAGAAGCAGCCGTGAGTGATATTTCCAGTTATTTATTGACCTGGGTGATCTCATACGGCCCCCCGGTGATAGCCGTAATATTGCTGCTTGGGGGAATCGGGATTCCTGTTCCGGCCAGCCTTATGGTAATAGCCGCCGGGGCCTTCTCACAGCAGGGGATACTGGATCCAATAACAGCCTGTATTGTCGGTTTTTTTGCTGTCATTGTTGGCGACTCGATTAGCTACCTCATTGGGAAAAAGGCGGGGGGATTGATGACGCCTCGATTGGTTTCTGAAGCCAATCTCAACCGGGCGGGCAATTTGTTTGAGAAATTCGGTGGGGGAATGATCGTTATTACCCGCTCTATTCTTTCTGCTCTAGCCTTTCCAACAAATCTTATTGCTGGCAGCAGCGCCTATCCTTTTTCTAAGTATCTCGTTTTTGATATGGCCGGCGAATTGGTCTGGATTCTTGGATATGGCAGCCTGGGCTATGTGTTCGGTGCAGAATGGGAAACCATCAGCGATTTATTATCAAATATGGGCGGGTTTCTTGCTGCAATTTTGATTATTGCTGTACCGGGTTACTTGCTTTTCAAGAAGCATAGTAAAAATGGATAAACCCTGTTAAGCCAAATATGGTAAGATTAATTTAAGTTAAGTTTATTGTATTGATTCAGCAAAGTCAGTAAATTTATCTAGTTCCATATCTTAATTTGGAGATTTCATGCTTAAGCGGTTTGTCATTCTGACTATTATTATCGCGACTCTGTTTGTCCCTGCCGCTGTCTTTGCTCAGGCGCCTGTGGCATTCTCGAAAATTGTCATCAATGTTTGGCCTGAATACGACCGCCCGGGGGTGCTTGTCTTTTATCAAATCGCACTTTCGCCTCAAACCAATCTTCCAGCCACATTATCTTTGCGTATTCCAAAAGCAGCCGGTAAGCCTTTCAATGTGGCGATGAAGGATATTGACGGCCGGCTTGATACATTGCCATCGACATCGCAAGTTGAAGGGGATTGGGTCAAAGTCACTTTCACTTCGCCAGTTCCAGAAGTTCAATTTGAATATTATGATCCATCTATTACCAGCTCGGCATCGTTACATGAATTTCAATACACTTGGCCTGGGGATTTTGATGTTGCAAGCCTGGTACTCGTTGTTCAACAACCATTGGCAGCTGGAAATTTTCAAATTCAACCCACTATGGGATCCGGGCGGACAAGTGATGACGGTTTTACCTATTTTGAATCAGTAGTCGGCGAAATTAAAGCCGGCATCCCTTTCAGCATTAATTTAAAATATAACAAAACCGGAACAGACCTGAGCGCTCCTTCGCAATCTGTAACTCCGGTCGAACCGGTGACAACCAGCGCTCGCTGGTGGCAGAATCCAGAAGTATTGCCGTATGTGCTTGGCGGTTTGGGATTTTTGCTCATTCTGGCCGGCGGATATTGGTACTGGCGCTCAGGAAAAACCCTCACTACGGCTTTTCGCCGCCGGCACGCTCCTGCACGCGTGAAAGAAACTGAAGCAGAAGCGACCGGAGTATTTTGCCACCGTTGCGGCCGCAAAGGCGTAATCGGAGATGTGTTCTGCCGCTCTTGTGGAACGAAGCTCAAAACAGAATAGCCCGAAATAAATTATCTGTTGCCGGCTCGTGTCAATGACTGGCTGATGTTTTGACATAACATGCGCCTTTCCCCCCGCCTTCCGCCAAATCTATCAGCGGATTTGGACGAATTTATTTTCCTCTTTGGAATTTAGAGGAGGTTGGGAGGGGGCTTTATTCGGCAATCTTGAAAAACCAAATGGAAAATCACCGATTTTCCAACAGAGAAGAATCGTCTCCATGTTACAATCAATCATTATTTTTGATTATTTCAGGAAGGATAATATGAATCGATTAATAGAAGCTCTCAATAAACCTGGTGTACTAGTTGCTGATGGCGCTACGGGAACACAATTGCAGAAGGCCGGCCTTCCGATCGGCATTACTCCGGAGCAATGGAACCTCGAAAACCCACAGGCTATTCTTAACCTGCATAAAAGTTATCTTGACGCCGGTTCCAATATTATTCTTACCAATACTTTTGGCGGAAGCCGTATCAAACTTGGAAAAGATAATCTCGCTGAGAAGTGTGTTGAGATTAATCAGACAGCCGCTCACCTAGCGCGAAAAGCTGCCGGCGAAACCGGCATTGTCTTTGGAGATATGGGACCTACCGGTGAACTAATGGCGCCAATGGGGCCGCTAAAATACGACCAGGCCGTTGTTGCTTTTGCAGAACAGGCGGCTGCGCTGGCAGAGGGCGGAGTCGATGCGATTCTTATTGAAACGATGTATGATTTATCAGAGACCAAAGCCGCTGTTGAAGGCGCCAAAAAAGCCTGCAACCTGCCTGTGATCGTCACTATGAGTTTTGACACTCGCGGCCACACCATGATGGGCGTCAAACCGGTTAAGGCTATTACCGAATTATGGCCTTTGGGACTGGCTGCCATGGGCGCCAATTGTGGGCTCAGTCTAATAGAAAATTTGACAGCCATTGAAGCAATGCGCCAGGCCGACCCCAATATTATCTTAATGGCCAAACCAAATGCCGGATTGCCGCATATGGAAGGCAGTGAAACAGTTTACGACGTATCCCCTGAAGTAATTGCAGAATATGCCTTGAAATTTCGGGATGCTGGGGTAAAAATCTTCGGTTGTTGCTGCGGAAGTACCCCTGAACATATTCGGGCGGCAGCCGAGGCGCTGCATTCAGCCACATAACTTATTGGATCAGAATACTGCCTTCTCCGGCGTTATTATTTTGTTACCAGCAGCCCGGTTCGGGTATTTGCGTTTTGGCCGTTTACAAGAGCGATTTTTCCGGCGATAGAATCGCTAAACACCCAAATCGGTACCATGGTCAACCAAAATTGCGAAATATATAGGTTAGAGGAACTAATGAAAAATTCGCCGCTTCTCCGACCGATCTTTTTTTCAATACGGCGGGAAAAATCCCGAACAGTAAACTCGCGCGCTTCCAAAGCTGCGCCTGAGAGCGGCAACTGGTAACCAACCGCCAGACAATCAACCAGATAATTGGGTGAATAGGGTTCGATACTCGAATAATCAAAATCAATCGCCAG
Organism: Leptolinea sp.; assembly: GCA_037143255.1. Lineage (GTDB taxonomy): Bacteria > Chloroflexota > Anaerolineae > Anaerolineales > Anaerolineaceae > Leptolinea. The sequence goes on from JBAWYZ010000035.1 coordinate 10,963, forward strand.
GTTTGGAAACTGCTTAAATAGGCCTTCAACCGCTAAAACCGGTACGGTAAAAAATCCTACCAGTTCTGCGCCAGACGGTTTTTCGAAATCTGTCACATCTACTGCTGGTAGGCGCCACCCCACTTCCCCACTCAATTCAAACTGCCATACCGGGTAAAAAGCCGGGCGCACATCGTACATTTTATTGATGTCAAGGTTGCCTGACAAAGCTTTTTGAGCAGCCGCAAATGCTTGCTGATATCCCACATTAATTGGAATGATCCGCGCCGGTGGAACCATTTGCCGAATGGTATGAAAATTGATAACCTGGGGCGAATGGCAATACGGGCAGCTTGTGGCAATTTGCCGTTCAGATAAAAGAAACTCGGCGCCGCATCCTTTACAAGTAATGATCTGATGAGAAATCACCTGGTTATGGCCGCTGGCGGTTGCCATGGCGATTATAAAATCCTGGCCGCTGGAACTATCATTCGAGAGCGCTCCGGTTTGCCGGCGAAAAAACTGCCGCGAATTGCAGTTTTCACATTCCAGCGAAGCGCCTTCAGGGGAATAAGTCATCCGTCCACCGCAATTCGGGCAGGTAAACTTATCGGCGGGAATAGTCTGCGGGGAGTTGATATCCTGCTCATACGATTCCGGATTAATTAAATCGCCAGTTTTTATCTTCCCATCTAAAATCAGCAAACGGCGGCGCGCCCGCGGATCATACGGATCGTTTGCGAGAATAGATTCCAATAGGCCACGTTCATCGACTGGGTTCGTTGAGAGCGAACTCAACCAGAATAGGGCTTCATTCTGCTGATCTTTGGGAGGTTCGAGTCGGAGCAGCCATTCCAGATAAAAGCGCGCCTCCCCCGTCAGTTTGGCTTTGGCTGCAGCAACACCTCTAATAAGTAAATCTCTGGTATTTTCCACCGGGGTTCTTTCGACTTGTTTTCTATTTACGAAGTAAGTATAGCAACATTATTGAAGTATTGCCAACTAGCAATAATGTGGTATTCTAATATTAGAATATGAAACAACTCTCCAGCCTTGAATTTGTTATCCTATCCCTTGTAGCCGAATGCCCGGTTCATGGGTATCAGATCGAGCAGATGATCGAAAACCGCGGTATGCGATCCTGGACAGATATTGGCTTCTCGTCCATCTATCATGTACTGCGAAAATTGCAACTGGCTGGTATTCTGACCAGCCAGAGCGAATCTTCTGGCGACCGTCCGGCGCGTAATGTTTTCTCTTTGACCACAACGGGTGGCGATCTGCTGCATACTGAAGTTCTTGACCGTCTCTCAACCCCTCGCCCGCATTCGGTTGATTTTGATCTCGCATTAAGCTGCCTCCCCGTATTATCGAACGCAGAAATAATATCTGGCCTGGGTGAGTACCACGCTGCCTTATCCATCCAAATTATTGAAGTTCAGCATAAGCAACAGTTTCAGGCGAACCAACTGGAAGCGCATGTGAAAACGTTATTTGATCACAACCTGCAGGCTATGAATTCTGAATTGGCCTGGGTTTCAACTTTTTTAGTTCAAATGGAGAATCAAATGGAAAACGATCCGAAAGACCTGCTCAAGTTATTTTATTCGCCTTCTGCCAAAGAACCGCAAATTCTGGATATTCCGCCGATGAATTTCTTGATGATTGACGGGCATGGCGACCCCAATACCAATGTGGAATATCAAAGCGCAGTTTCAGCCTTGTATACGCTTTCGTACACCTTGAAATTTGAACTGAAGAAGGCCAGTGGGACACCTGAATACAAGGTATTTCCCCTGCAAGGGTTATGGTGGGCTGAGGACATGAACAGTTTTATCACCGGGGATAAATCAGCCTGGGATTGGACGATGATGATTGCCCAACCCGCATGGATTACCCATCAGCAGATTGAACAGGCCTGTAAAAAAGCGGCAGCTAAAGTGGCTGCGCCGACTTTGCAGCAGGTACGGTTTGAGACGTATGAAGAGGGAACGGTTGTTCAATTGCTGCACATTGGCCCATACAGCGCTGAAGGTCCCAACATCGCCCGCATCCATGGTTATGCGATCCAGCATGGATATGCGCTTTCAGGGAAGCACCATGAAATCTATTTGAGCGATCCGAGACGCTCGGCGCCCGAAAAACTAAAAACAATCATCCGTCAACCGATTCGCAAAATCGGAGTTTAACTATTGATGGTGAAATAGATTTGATTGCGGAAAGACGAATAGAAAAACAATTAAGGGAATAATGTTAGCAGCCAGGGTTTCCCATTCTCCTACCAATAAACCCAAAGAGGAGAGATTTAGCGGAGGTTTTGTTGGGTTGATTTTTTCCGATTCAGAATCCAAACGATCAAAGTCACCTTCCCCTATTTCCGCTTTATGAAATGGGGGAAGGCCGGGATGGGGGCTCTTCAA
>JBAWYZ010000036.1:0-13294 GCA_037143255.1 Leptolinea sp.
AGGTGTACGGGTAGGTACGGGGGTGAACATTGTATCTTCCGGCTTCTGTACAGAACCAGACTGCGATGGGGTGGGGGTTTCCACCGGGGAGTAATTACGAATGCGGAGGCCATGAATAAGGACGGATTTACTTTCCCCGTTTTTTAGAATTACAGAAACCCGCAAGTCGTAGTTTCCATCGGTGATGGTGGTTGTATCCCAGTCTGAGATTTTGCCCGGATTTACCGTCTGGTCGGTTTCAGAAATCAGATACCAGGTATCCTTCGGGTCGTTGGTATAACGGAATTCAACTTCCGTTCTGGCAAAGTCTGTGATCTCCGTAACCCCGCTAATTTCAATGCTGCCCAAAATGGCCTCGCCAGGGCGCGGCGAAATCACCTGTGGTTCCGGCAAAATGGATTGTGCATTCACCTGAGACGGGGAAAATACAATCGCAATTGCACAAAATAATAAGATGAGAACTGGAATACGCATAACGTTTAATTCTATCATCTCTCTCCAGGTTATGGATTATTTGCAAATCTGGCATTATTGTGTAAAACCCTGTTCAAAACAAATGTCTTGACTTAAACATTGTGCTATAATTTTTGATATGAGTGAAGAAAAGTTACCACAGTTTGCTCCACCGATCACCCAAGAATCAAAAGTAGATGCTTCCCAGAAGAAGGTATTAATCTGGCTGGTTGTGATTGTCATTCTGGTACTGGCCGGGCTGGCCGCAGGGACGATATTCCTGTTACGCAGCGATGTCAATACGACCAGTCACATCCGCGATATCTTTATTATCTTCATGGCGCTAGAATCCTTCATCATTGGGCTGGCGTTAATTATTCTGATTGTGCAGTTGGCTACTCTCATCAACCTGCTTCAGAATGAAATTAAACCAATTTTGAATTCGACCAGCGAAACTGTTAATACCCTACGAGGAACAGCCACCTTCTTAAGCGATAATCTGGCGGAACCGGTGATTAAGCTTAATGAGATTGTTGCTGTCCTGCGCAGATTAGTTGACTTTGTAAAGATTTGGAAATAAAGAACATTTCAAATAAAACCGGTCCTACGAATCGTTGAAAGGAGATTAATATGTCTGATCGTGATGAATTTGGTGCATTTTTGGTTGGTTTTGTTGTCGGTGGTTTAGCTGGTGCAGTCACAGCGCTTTTACTCGCCCCGCAATCTGGTGAAGAAACCCGGACTGTGATCAAGGAAAGAGCTATTGAGCTGAAGGACAAAGCCTCGGATAGCTTCGATGAAACGTATGACAAAGCGGAAGAGTATGTGAAGACAGCCAAGGTAAAGGCCGTTGAACTCCAGCACAAAGGTCAGGTTGTTCTGGAAGAGCAAAAAAGTAAATTTGCCGGCGCCAAAAAAGAAGCTAAGTCGGCTGGCGATATTTCTTCCTAAAATATAGAATTTAAACAAAACCCCTGCAGATATTTTTGAAAAGCAGGGGTTTTGTTTTCGGTAAATTAATACGTTAATTCTCTCAAAACTCGTACGCAGACCGGAATCTGATTGATCAGGTCGCGGGCGAGGATGGTTGCTGCATCGCTGTCTTCTGACGCGAGTTCTCCGCAACTGCCATGTATCCAAACGCCCAGTTGTGCAGCGTCCAGTGGTTTTACACCCTGAGCCAGAAAACCGGTGATCAGCCCGGCCAGGATATCTCCACTGCCCGCCCGAGCCAGTGAGGGGTTTGCAAAGGTGGATAGGTAGACTTTGCCATCCGGGCTGGCAATAACCGTCAAAGCGCCTTTGAGAATTACAATTTGTTTCCATTCTTTTGCAAAATGAAGCGCTAATTCCATCCGTTTTTCCTGAATTTCCTGAACTGAAATACCGCTAAGGGCTGCCATTTCACCGGGGTGCGGGGTGAGGATACTTCCGGCTGGCAGTAGTTTCCACCATTCGGGGATATCGGCTAGAATGCGAAGCGCGTCTGCATCCACTACTAATGGCGGTAGAACGGGGATACCATTTATTTCCGGTTCTTTTGAATCAGTCGGGACAAAACCGATGACTCCTAGTGATCCTTTTTTCCCTGGTCTGGCTAATAGGCGTTTCAGAAAATGCCGGGTCGTCTCTTCAGTTTCAATTCCGGGGCCAACCAATAGCGCAGTGGTTTTTCCCAAACTTTTGTGAATCAATTCCGCAGCAGATTCAGCAATGACTCCGGCCGCATGCGGTAACAATAACCAGGTAGCCTCTGGAATGTGCCCGGCGATAGCCGTGTGGATCATGCCGGGGATAGCTGCCCGTACTAAACCGGCCCCGCTGCGATAGGCTGCTTCGGCTGCCAGCATTACCGCGCCGGTGTAATTGATGGATCCGGCGACTACCATGACTGTACCAAATGTCCCTTTGTGGGAATCCAATGGACGCAGGGGGAGTAGCGTTGATATTTTTGCCGGAGTGATAATTTCACATAATTCAGATTCAAAGGTGGGCAGAATTTTCTCCACCCCAATCGAAATATTTACAAAGTTACCGCAATACTCAAAGGCAGGGAAAGTCAGCAAGCCGGTTTTTACAGCAGCCATGCTGAGTGTAAAATCAAAATGCAATGTTTCCGGGGCAACTTCACCGGAAACACAATCGATTCCAGTGGGACAATCAACTGCCAGATTAACCATACCTTCTTCAAATTTTGACACCGTCTTCAAAACTGACTTTATCGTTTCGTCCAATGGTAGATGAGCGCCGATTCCTAGAATTCCATCCAGAACGAATTGGACACTGGGGCAAATCTTCTTCAAAGCTGCAAATTTCGGATCAGCGGAATGGTTGTGTACCGTACCGCCGCACGCTTGATATGTGGAGATAAGCGGATCGCTGGTCGTCCGTTCTAGTACAATATAAGCGTGGGTTATCCAGCCTTTCGTTTGCAGTTCTCTCAGCGTGATGAGAGCATCACCGCCATTATTGCCAGAACCAATTAACCCGAGTATGGATTTATTTTCTTCGTCTTCAAATTCCATGCTAAACCGGGTATTAATAAACTCTGCCATTCCAGTTCCGGCATATTCCATCATCTGTTCATAGGGTACCCCGAGTTCGTTGGCTTTCTTTTCAATCATCCTCATTTGCTCTACGCTAACGACATACATGTTTTTCTTCTCCATTTGATTGCCAGCAGACAATCTCTAAGTTGAAATGATTTTACCCGCACCAATTTCTAAAAACTGTAACAATAAAATAATTATATAGGACAAAACAGTATAATTAGAGACAATATGAAAAAATACCTTCTATTCACTGTCTTCATATCCGGGTTGACCAGTCTGGCGGTTGAATTGGCCGCCTCAAGATTGCTGGGGAATTATTTCGGGTCCAGCAATATGGTCTGGGCTAGCATCATTGGGCTGATTCTCATCTATTTGACTGCCGGCTATTTTATTGGCGGCATCTGGGCCGATCGTTCACCTAAATTCGGTACGTTGTACCGCATTCTAACCTGGGCCGGATTTGCTGTCACACTGGTACCGGCAATCTCACGCCCGGTGTTGCGCTGGGCTGCCAATGCTTTTGATAACCTGCAATTGGGGGTGATGTTAGGTTCCTTTACAGCGGTGATGATTTTATTCATCATCCCGATGATATTAATAGGGATGGCTTCTCCATTTGCTATTCGATTAGCCATACAGGATAACCAGGAAGCTGGTAGGATTTCAGGTAGGATATATGCCATTTCCACACTCGGGTCATTCATCGGCACTTTCATCCCGGTTATGCTGTTGATCCCAACCGTTGGAACCTATCGTACTTTTCTGATCCACGGCGCTGTTCTAATGGTGGTAGCGTTAATCGGTTTGAAAATTGCTGAGGGTTGGCGTTCATTGCTGCCTCTGGCATGGATGCCGGTGGTGGTGATTGGGCTCTTCTTCTTTGCCACCAGTGGAACGGATAAAACCAGCGTTGGAATGATTTACGAAACCGAATCGGCTTACAACTATATACAAGTCCTGGAGCAGGATGGGTACCATCTGCTGCGCTTGAATGACGGCCAGGGCGTGCATTCTATATATAACCCGACGGTTTTCAATTATTCTGGCCCTTGGGAACAAGTTCTTGTTGCTCCTTTCTTTAACCGTGCGCCAGTCAAAGTAACAGACGTCAAGAGTATGGCTATTGTTGGATTGGCAGCCGGGACTACCGCACGCCAGGCAACGTTGATATACCCAAACATCTCGATCGACGGTTTTGAGATTGACCCAAAAATAGTAGATGTTGGCAATACTTTTTTTGGAATGAATCTGGCGGCTCTGCATGTATTTGTGCAGGATGGCAGATGGGGGTTGCAACACTCCGGTAAGAAGTACCAGGTTATCAGTGTAGATGCCTATCGCCCACCATACATACCCTGGCACCTGACTACTCGGGAGTTCTTTCAGACAGTGCATGATCACCTGACTGATGACGGGGTAATGGTTATCAATATCGGGCGGGCGCCGAATGACCGCCGCCTGATCAATTCTCTGGCATCCACTATTCGCATGGACTTTGCCTCCATCCAAATTATGGATATACCAGGTACCTTCAATTCAATTTTATTTGCCAGTATACAGCCTGTTTCTGTAGATAACCTGGCAGCAAACTATGATGCGCTGCTCGCATCTCCGGAAACACACCCTCTGCTGCTAGAAACAATGCAAGTGACGCTTTCCAGCTTGCAGCCAGATCCGCCGCCTGCTCAGGTCTTCACTGATGACTTGGCGCCGATTGAAGGTATTACTAATGATATGATCGTGAAATTCATGCTTGCCGGTGAATTGGAGCTGCTTAAATGAGTGTATTTCGTAAATTCTTATTATTTTTGATTATTCTTTCAATACCGGTATTTCTGTTGATGACATCCATCCGCTTGCTGCTTTTCCCTTTATATACAGAATTGGAATATCAAAGACCGGGTTTTCCAGCAGACCAGTACGGGTTCACGCTGCAAGAACGATTGAAATGGAGTCGAGTATCGCTGGATTATCTGGTAAACAGCGCCGGAATTGAGTTTCTTGAAAAACAACGTTTGGATGAGAATAATCCGCTCTACACTGAGCGCGAATCGAGTCACATGCTAGATGTGAAAAATCTAGTACAAGCCATGTTGATTGTCTGGCCGCTGATCGGCATTTTCATTTTTGGCGTCGGGCTGATTTCCATGAAAGGTGGGTGGCTGGCGTTGTTCTGGCAAGCTGTAAGCCGCGGAGGCTGGGCGGCTGTCGGATTAATCATCACCATATTAATTGCGGTGGTAGTGAGTTTCAATGCGTTATTTACCAGCTTCCATAGGATATTCTTCTCCGGGGATACCTGGTTATTCCTTTACTCTGATTCACTAATCCGTCTATTTCCGATACCATTTTGGCAGGACGCATTCATCGTAATGGGAATACTGGTATTAGCCGGTGGGGTAGCGCTCGGACTTGTTGGAAGTAAATTGGCGAAAAGATAAGACATCTCCTAAATAAAAAAACTGGCAAATATAATGATTTGCCAGTTTTTTTATTTCAGGAAAATTGAATTAATTATGCGCCGAATTTATTCAGGCGTAAGGCATGCGCCAGCGCAAGGGGCATATTTTCTAGAGCAGGGAAGACGCCCAAACCGCCGCGCATGCAGGTTCGCTCGCCAAATTCCTTTTCCATATCTGGACGGACAGAAGCCGGGGCCCATAGCAGATAGGGAACCGGGTGCCAGGAATGGGTCTTAAGTTTGGCAGGGGTCGAATGATCGCCGGTAATGATGAGAACATCTGGTTTCAGCGCCAGAAGTTCAGGAATAGCAGCATCCACACCTTCTATTATCTTGACCTTGCCGTCAAAGTTGCCATCTTCACCGTAGGAATCGGTCTTTTTGATATGGATGAAAAAGAAATCGTAATCATTCCAATGTTTGGCGACCGCTTTGAACTCATCCGAGGGGGTTTCGCCTTCAAATTTAATAATATCCATACCTACCAACTGGGAAACACCTCGGTACATGGGGTAAACGGCTACGCAGGCAGCCCGCAAATTGTACAGGTCTTTGTAATTAGGCAGGCCGGGATCAGTGGCAAAGCCGCGCAGGGTCAAACCGTTGGCTTTGGGTTCGTTTTTAAGTAGTTTTGTGGCTTCTGCTATCCATTGGTTAAACAGATCAGCGGCTTTCCTGGCAGCGGCATCTTTGGCGACCACTAGAAGGGGTGCGACGCCAGTCCGCTGAGGATCGGTTTCTTCCAAATCGGGAGAAAGGCCTTCACCGCGCAATACGACCGCGAAGCGGTATTCTTTTACGTGTTTTATTTCCACTTCGACACCGGGAATCTTAATGGATTTGAGTTTTTCACAAATAGGAGCGGCTTCTTCCGAGGGAATGCATCCGGCACGCCGATCAATTATTAGCCCATTAGCATCCAGGGTGCAGAAGTTCCCACGGGCGGCAACTTCACCTTTTCGAACCAATACACCAACACCGAAGGCTTCAAGCACGCCCCGCCCAACCTCGGTTTTCACCGGGTCGATGCCGAACAAACTCAGGTGGGCCGGGCCAGAGCCGGGGGTAATCCCTGAACTGATCGGGGCGGATTGTCCGAGAATACCTTCCGTGGCCAGTTTATCCATATTGGGAGTTTTTGCGGTTTCCAGTTCTGTCTTGCCACCTAATTCCATGGGCAGACCACCCAAACCATCCATGACTAACAAGACGATTTTGCTGTTAACCGGCGCCAAGAGTGATTTCAAATCTTCAGTTTGCATGATTGCTCCTATTTGAAAAGAATAATTCTATAAAAACAGCGCAAGAGACTCTTGCGCTGTTTGCTATCCAGAGTTCTATAAAGTATTTTACCGCACTGCAACCGGGTTTTCAGGATTCTGTGACGGATCAAATATATGGAAGTTATCCATATTGAATGCCACTTGAACTTTGTTGCCTACCGCAAAGCGGGTCCGCGGGTCAACCCGCGCAACATAATTATGGGTTCCGGTTACTAGGTAAAGAATGATCTCATTTCCCATCAATTCCACAACATCAACTTTGGCTTCAACGAGAGAAGTATCAATATCTGATGGTACAAATTCGGGATTATGTATATCCTCTGGCCGAATGCCAAAGATGACGTTTTTGCCGGCGTAAGGAGCATATTTTTCGACGCGGGACGCCGGGAATTTTAGCGTAAAACCATCCATGTCAGCAAAAACATTCTTATCTTCTTTGCGTATTTTGGCGTCAAAAAAGTTCATGGCGGGGGAGCCAATGAACCCGGCCACAAAAAGATTGGATGGACGGTCATATAATTCTTGAGGAGTATTCAACTGTTGCAATAGACCCTTATTCATCACCGCGATGCGAGTGGCCATGGTCATGGCTTCAGTCTGGTCGTGGGTTACATAGATAAAGGTAGTTTGCAGACTCTGGTGCAGTTTGCTGATCTGAGCCCGAGTTTGTACGCGTAATTTTGCATCCAGGTTTGAAAGTGGTTCATCAAACAAGAAGACTTTAGGTTCACGCACAATTGCCCTGCCAACAGCCACACGCTGACGTTGACCGCCGGATAATTCACGCGGCCGTCTCTTTAGCAATTGTTCCAAACCTAGAATTTGTGCTGCTTCATTGACCCGGCGAAGAATTTCGTCTTTTTTTACGCCGCGCAATTTCAAACCAAAGGCCATGTTATCAAATACAGACATATGCGGGTAAAGCGCATAAGACTGGAAAACCATGGCAATATCCCGATCTTTTGGAGGAGTGTCGTTTACCCGGTTTTCGCCAATGAAAATATTACCGGAAGTCACTTCCTCCAAACCGGCCAGGCAGCGGAGCGCAGTTGTTTTTCCGCATCCAGATGGACCAACCAGAACCAAAAATTCCTTGTCTTCTATTTCAATATCCAAATTGTCCAGTGCAGTGAATGTACCAAATTTCTTGAAAACCGAATCAAATCGAACACCAGCCATGACACCCTCCAATCATAAGAATATAGTGATTTAATTATACTCTGTATTTTGCGAAAATATATCAAAAACCACAGGATAAATACTGTGTTGGCCTAAACCATAAAGGCTTTGGCTAGATTGATTTTCACACATGGGTGAAAGAAATGGAGTTGAACAATCCCCAATATTCTGCATCCCAAGAATTAGCTAAATATATTTTGCGAAGTGGGGATGAAAACGGTACAATATATAACAATCAAAAATATTTGCCAGTTGGATGCAAATTATGGTTATTTAATATTTGCATGGATTTCTGAAAAAAGAATGAATTGCAATAAATCGATAATCACAATTAATTAAAGTAAAAGGAACCATAAATGAAAATATTCAATTCTTTATCAATATTAATTTTCATCATAATAACCACGCTACTTCTAAGTGGATGTGGCGCGTCACCGGAAGCACTAAAACCTATTCCTGAAGTACTCCCAACTCAGGCATCTACTTTGCCACCTGAGCCTACAATGGCACCCCCGCCGACAGAAATGCCCACACCCATACCGGTACCAACTCAGACGCTTTTTGTACCAAAGGCTACCATCAAAATTATCAGTCAAACCCCATTAACAGGTGGTGGAGCGTTTTTAGGTACAGATCCCATGCAAAGTGCCGAACTGGCTGTCCAACAGTTGGCAGGCCCTTTAAATGAACTGGGGTACAAAATTGAATTTGTGCCTTACGATGATCAGGGCACAATTGAAGTTGCAGTCAAAAATGCAAAAGAAATCATTGCAGACCCGGAAGTATTATGCGGCGTGGGTCACCTTTATTCATACATAATGATTCAGGCTTCCGAGTTATATCATAAAGCGGGTTTAGCCTTTATTTCTCCTTCAAATACATTATCAAAGGTTACAGATCGCGGTTACCTTGAAGTTAACCGTGTCGTTGGGCGTAATGATGGTCAGGGTTTGGCGGGTGCCCAATTCGCGAAAGTACAAGGCTTTAAGAATATCTTCATTATTAGCAACCGCAATGATGACAGTCAGCAAATATTGAAATATTTCAAAATTGAAGCGAAACGGCTTGGTCTTCAGGTGGTTGGAAATATTACAACAGACCAGACGAAAAATTTCGAAACACTCGTCTCTAAAGTTATTGCTGCCAATTCCGATTTGGTTTATTTTATTAGTAATACAAATCAGGGGGGTGCTTTCTTTAGGGATGCGCGCGCTGCTGGATACATGGGCGCTTTTTTGGGGACTGATAGTATGGATGATTCAACCCTGGTTGAAACCGCTGGCCCATTATTGATTGACGGAGGCGGTATGTCTTATACAAATATGGCTGCTCAGGCCAGTTTGTATCCAGATGCCAATAAATTTGTTGAAGACTTCCAAACTATTAATGGTAAAGCCCCACGGGTATTTGGGGCAGAATCTTATGATTCAGCAGGAATATGCTTGAAAGCTATTGAGAACGCCTCCAAAGCGAAAAATGGTGAAATCCCCACCCGTTCAGAGGTTGCCAAAGCAATTAGAGCTATTGAAAACTATAAAGGCATCACAGGCACATATACATTTAATGGAAAAGGTGATCCAATTCTAGCCAAGTATTATGTCTTTAAGGTTGTTGCTGTGGGGCCTTCTGAATGGAACGAGAATACGTTGGTTACTACATTGGAAATAGCCCCTCCTAAATGAATTTGATGAGATAAGAGATGGACTAATTGTTTTCTAGCCTTCCGAAGGTATATTTTCGCCATCGGAAGGTTTTATTAATCGGTAATATCAACAACATGTTTAGTCATTCTGAGAGTGGTATCGCGTAATACACTTTTCTTAATTATCCATTCATCTTGAAAAACAAATAACATTCTCTCCCACAACTTTGATGTTCGCACTTGAAGTAAAAAGAGATTCTCTTCTAGTTCGAAAATTCTCGAGAAAACTGCTCTACCGCCTGATTTCTTCCACTTCTTCAAACCAAGACATGCGTTTTCCGATAAGCGCACGCATTTTCCAACCGGCTGTTTTTGGACAGGAAACTAGCGCCTGGTTCATTTCGCTTAATCGGGTCAGAAGGATAAAGGAAATCTCATCAGATAATTTGATTTCTGCGTTTTTCACCATCTGATAAACCATTGTCAGATTTTCAGTTACAGTGGTAAAAAGCCCCCAATCATCACTGCAAAGCGCCTGAATAACGGGAAGGTTTATCAGCTCGCCATCTTCTGAAGCAGAGGCATGATCTACCAGCATTGCGCACATGTCCAGTACATCCTTGCGATTCATTTCCACAATTTGTGCTTTTGTTAATAAAAGTTCAGAAAGGGGAAGGGTAAATTCATCCACCTTTAACCGCTTGCCGAGCGGAATTGTATGGCACATTTCAAAGGTATCTACCAAAATATCAACTTGCCGGTGATTAATTTCGTCAAAATATAACTGTCGGCGGTCGCCATATAAAGTATTTAAAGTGCGGTCAGGTTGATAGCCGGCAATTTTGAAGAAATGCTCCAGATTACTAAGACTAGCCCAATCAGTTATGTAATCCAGATCACCATATGAACGTTTTAACCCCGGTAAATTTGTTGCCGGACAGCGCAAATGCACGGCCATCCCGCCGAATAGGCGCAGAGTGATCTGTTGTTGTCCTGCGGTTGAGAGCAACCGCAGGGCTTCATCCTTTAAATTGGCAAGCGGCAGATTGTTTGTCTCACTCAACCGGAATTTCCTGATGTACTTTGTCAATATCGATACCGATGCTCTTACGGTACATTTTGAAACCCATATACACAGCAAAAGCGAACAGGTAAAGCGCCGCGATGAAAATAATCGAAGAAGTATTCTTCAAGCCGATACCATAAAGCCCTTCCGGATCAATGAGCCAGGCATACAGCAAATAAACAAGAAAACCACCGAAGATTACGCCGGAAACCGAGATTAGCGGAAATCCAAAGATTTTGAATTTTGCAATGGGAGAGGCATTGTACAGGTCGGGTTTCTTATACGGTAACAGAATAGCTGCAATGGTTGATCCCAAATAGGTGACGGCTATTACAAGAGTCGAATCTAGTGTCAAAGATTGAAAACTGAATACATTCCAAGCAAACAATGCAGAGACGATAATAGATGGTATGACCATTAATGCCAGCGCAATTACGGGTGTATGGGTGCGGGGATTCACTTCGCTGACTTTCTCTGGCAGGAGGCGGTCAAAAGAAGCCGCAAAAATGACGCGGGTTGAGGAAAGAAATACTGTGCCAGACCAGCCGAACCACCACAGGCTCATAAGTAAAACAACCAGTAGTTGAAAAACCCGACTGGGCGAGATGAAAGCAACCAGTAGCGCGGGGTACGGCCAAATTGGCAGTGGTGCGGCCTGTGTGGAAGTCCCCCAGATGGAACTCCACCAGGCGGCATTGGCTTTCATGTAGAAGTCCCAGGTGATGGTTTTATTAATCAAAAGTAAAAAGACGATGGCTAAAACGGTGGTGATGATTAAGGCAGAGGCCATCCCCCATAGATTGCGTTTGAAATCAGTGGCGCCGCGAACCTCGCCGTACAATGTGGAGCCCCAATTTGGCCATAGATTAAAGAAAACAATAAATGGAAGAGCCATGAAGATGGCTGAGAAAGAACCTCCGCTTAGAGGCGCTTCAGCGCCAGCTGCCTGACCGGCAGCAATAGTGGCGTCATAAACACCCGGAGTCGTTCCCAACATACCTGGAGCTTCCCGTTCCAGACCGGCTCGGAATGTTTCCGGCGTGTTGAAGGCCAGCAACGCAAACACAATAACCAACCCAACCATACCGCCGAAAAAGCAATAGCGTTGAATGCGGGCATAAGTCTTCATCCCCATTGCAATGAACCCGGAGACGATGGCGCAAACCAGGATAGCCGTTACAAACAATCCCATCGGAGTTTGGCCGAACCATAGGGCGGCGTCTTTGAATCCTAAAATTGCGAGGGTTGGGGTAATAAAAATATGGCGGAACATATCACTGTAGAGCGGAACCCACAGCCAGAGGATGAACCACCATCCGGTGATGGAAAGGACAAACCCCAGTCCACCGCCTAAAATGCGGCTCTGCCAGACATAATCACCCCCGGAACGCGGCATGACAGCAATCAGACTGGCATAGACAATGGTTTCAAAAAAGATAAAAGCAGCGCTAACCAATAGGGTGGGAATCAAACCGCCCTTCAAGAAAAACATTTGACTGAAAATGTACAAACCAAGGGTAACAAGATTGATGGAAAAGGTAGCATAAATGAATGCGTCAAAAACAGACCAAGAACGCACCAGTCCGGTGGCCTTCCGAACAAATAAATTCGAGTCGCTAGCTAATTTTTGTTGAGACATTTCTACTCCTATCAGTGATTAACCATTTGTCATTACGAAGTTCTTGATTTTTTCATTTCCCAGAGTGATCAGCGCCCCGGAAAGGTATCCCTGTTCATACATACTGCCAGGGTTAATGCACAATGTTTTACCCATCCGTTTCGTCCCCTTGCTTTCATGAATGTGACCATGTAAGCCAAGCAACGGTTGGTATTTTATAATGGCGTCCCGCACAGCCCTACTGCCAACCGGAATAATAATATTACCGGCCAGCTTGGGACGCAGGTCTTTGGTTAATTCAGGCGCTTCATCCAGCCCGGATCCGTAGGGTGGAACATGAAGATTGAATATGCAATTGTGCATATTCTTAACATTTACAAACATAGCCTCCATTTTTTGAGATAGGTCGTTTTCTGGAGCCTCTCGATAAGTATGCCACGGAGTTATGTTTGACCAACCAGAAGAAATCATTTCGTGATGATCATCAATTTGCACAACTTTACCTTCACTTAACTCAACTTGATGAGCTGTTTGGATCAGGGCATCCAGTTCAAACATATCATCATTTCCGGGTGAAACAAAACAGCGGATACCACTGCCAGCCAGTTTTTCATCGGCGTACGCCAGCCATTGCTCCCCAGTTTTCATGACCAGGGATAGAAATAACTTGTGGACTTTCTCCGGGTCGGCGCGGAGTTCATCCATCTCATCCGGGTTGGTGCGGTATGGATAATACCCGCGGCTGCGCACGCGTTTTTCCATATCAAGAACTTCATCTTCGTTGTGCAGGATGGATTCATGTTCGAGAAGGATAGATCTATAGGTACCGTTACCCCCATGGATAATCGGAACAACGGCTTTTCCGGAAATATCACCGCCAAGAATAATTATGTTGGCCCCGTAAAACTTACCGGCGCTAATAAATTTCTTCCAGCAGATTTCAGATCCGTGTACATCTGTAGCAAAGAATATTTTTGTCAAAATTTCAAGTTTCCTAATGGAGCATCAAAAATGAATTCTACTTTAGAATGTTTATTAAT
>JBAWYZ010000037.1:0-13235 GCA_037143255.1 Leptolinea sp.
GGCAAAAACCGAATTCCCCTGGTGAACAGTCGCAATCGAGCGGATCAATTCCATGATGATAACGGTTTTCCCCACCCCGGCGCCACCGAAAATGCCGGTCTTCCCCCCTTTCGTAAAGGGGGCGATTAGATCAACAACTTTCAAGCCGGTTTCGAAAACCTCAACCCGGGTCGCCTGTTCTTCAAATGTCGGTGCAGGCCGGTGAATGGGATAATACGATTCGGCCTTTACCGGTCCTTTGTTATCAACCGGTTTCCCGAGCACATTGAACACGCGCCCGAGAATATCCGGGCCAACCGGAACCTGAATAGGAGCGCCTGTTCGGCGAACCGGAACATTACGCTGCATGCCATCAGTGGTATCCATTGAAACGCATCTCACCATCGAACTGCCCAGATGTTTTTCCACTTCCAAAACAATGGAGGGACCCTCCGAAGAGATAACTTCAAGGGCTTCAAAAATATCCGGCATGTTATCAATAGTAAATTCAACATCTACTACACTACCTTGAACCTGTACGATCCGCCCAGTTTGATAATCCATATTGCCTCCCAATAAATTCCGTTCTACGCTTTACCTGCGTTTTTTACCGATGCCGCCATTGCTTCAGCGCCGCCAGTAATATCCAGCATATCATTGGTAATCGCTTGCTGGCGGGCTTTGTTGTAATCCATTTGCAAGGCAGAAATCAATTCGCGTGCGTTGTCTGTGGCATTCCTCATGGAAACCATGCGGGCAGCCTGCTCACTTGCCTGCGAGGTCAGAATCGCCTGGTACACTTGTAATTCAGTGAAACGAGATATGATTCCGCTCAAAATTTGTTTATCATCTGGTTCGTATTCAAAAACAGAATTAGTGCGATGATGGGTGACATTGTATGCCACCACTCGATCTTCTCCATAATGAACGTCCAACGGCAGCAATTTGCGAATAATTGTTTCCTGCCTGACCATACTGTGAAAATCAGTATATGCTAAAAACACCTGATCGGCAGTGCCGTTCAAATATTCATCAATTGCAAGATGCCCAACAGCCGACAAACTGCTAAAACTTGGCGCTATCGGTAGGTCGCTGAATTCTGCAATCACGTTCCGGCGGCGGCGCAGCAACATATCCCGCCCTTTCCGGCCAACAGCAATGTAATTTACCGGTACTGTGGAATCTCGGAATTGATCGAGCGTTTCTTTTAATATGTTTACGTTAAATGCGCCTGCCAGACCGCGATCCCCGCTGACCATAATGACCAAAACATTTTTAACTTCGTCCCGTTCTTTCAACAACGGATGCAAGCTGGCATGGCCTGGTTGCATTGCCAGATGCACCAGCAGCTTCCATGCTTTTTCGGCATACGGGCGGGTGGCATTCACGGCCGCAATGGCACGCCGAACTTTCGCTGCGCTGACCGTTTCCAGCGCACGAGTAACCTGGGCGATATTTTTGACGCTCCGAATACGGAGTCGCATTTCTCGAGCAGAGGCCATTCAGGCAATTCCTTTTTCTGACTAGGCTGCCATAAATGAGGCATTGAATATTTTCAATGCTTCGCGCAGCTTTTTATCTGTCTCAGGAGTGATTAGCTTCTTTTCATTAATATCTTTTCCAACACCAGGGTAACTGGTTTCTACAAACCGCAGCATTGAAATTTCCCAAGAACGCATCTTTTCTACCGGGATCTGATCTGCAAAGCCATTGGTTCCTGCAAATAAAACCGTCACCTGCTGTTCCAATGACATCGGCTCATACTGCAACTGTTTTAATATTTCCTGCAGTCGCTGTCCGCGGTTTAATTGCGCCTGTGTGGATTTATCGAGGTCAGAACCGAACATGGCAAAAGCAGCCAGGTCACGATAGGCCGCCATATCCAGCCGCAAACGGGATGCCACCTGCTTCATGGCTTTTGTCTGGGCAGCGCCACCAACGCGCGAGACTGAGATACCCACATTTACAGCCGGGCGAATACCGGCATTGAACAAGTTGGATTCCAGATAAATCTGGCCATCCGTAATGGAAATCACATTTGTTGGAATATAGGCAGACACATCGCTCAGCAGCGTCTCAATGATCGGCAAAGCCGTAAGAGAACCTCCGCTGCCTTCCACTTTTACCACCTTCAATGCATCCGCATTGGATTTACTTTTTAATGCAGTCTCAGCATCATGCAAGGAACGCGGCCCACCATAAACAATTCCGTCTACGGCATCACTTTCCTTCGCAAGCAGAGCAGAAAACCCGTTGGGCGCTATCACGTATTTATTGGCCAGGCGGGCGGCTCTTTCAAGCAGACGACTGTGCAGGTAAAAAACATCTCCGGGATAAGCTTCCCGACCGGGCGGGCGGCGCAAGAGCAGCGAAACCTGCCGATAAGCCCAGGCATGTTTGGAAATATCATCGTAAATCACCAGAGCGTCTTTGCCACGCTCCATAAAATCTTCACCAATGGCACAGCCGGCATACGGAGCAATATATTGCACGGCAGCTGGTTCATCGGCTGCAGCGATAACGACTACAGTGTGGCTCATGGCGCCGTAACGCTCCAGCAGGGCGATTGTGCGAGCGACTGCCGCTTTCTTCTGCCCAATGGCCACATAAATGCAGATCATATCTTTGCCCTTTTGATTGATGATGGTGTCAAGCGCCAGAGCAGACTTGCCTGTCTGGCGGTCACCAATAATCAGTTCACGCTGTCCGCGTCCAATTGGGATCATCGAATCAATGGCCTTGATACCGGTTTGCACCGGTGTATCCACGTCTTGACGCTCAATCACATTCGGGGCAATTCGTTCAATAGGTAGATAGCGGCTAAAATTGATTACGCCTTTGCCATCTACCGGCTCGCCCAGGGCATTTACCACCCGCCCAATTAAGCCATCACCCACCGGAATAGATGCAATCCGACCGGTTGAACGCACTTGCATACCTTCTGTAATGGAGGAGTAAGCGCCGAGAATAATAATACCAACGCTGTCTTTCTCAAGGTTGAATGCAATACCCATCACGCCATTAGAAAACTGGACGAGTTCTTGTGAACGAACAGATGAAAGTCCGTCAGCCCGGGCAATACCGTCCCCGGCTTCCAGAACAGTCCCAACATCGCGAATATCAACCTGGGGTTGAAATAACTCGATCTTCTTTGTGAGATCCTGTGTGATGGTTTCAATAATATCGGGCATACTTCCTCCTACCGCAAAGGGTTAAAAATCAACCTACTGAAATTTTATCTCATTAACGCTCAGGTTACAAATCGAATGTTCCGAAAGGAATAAAACCAAATTGCGGTTGACTACTTCCGGCTGGTCAATGATAACACCATGCCCCGCATTTTGGATAATGATCTGCTGAGCGTTCTGAATTCCAATTGCCAGATCATGTTGGTTTTCCAGCGGAACCGTCGTGTCGTTTTCACCAGTCAAGACCAATACCGGTATCGAAAGCGTTTTTATCAACTTTCTGACATCAAAAGTTCCTAGTGCCTGCATAGCAGATTTATACACTTCTGGATCGGTTTGCTGGATATGCTGAATCAATTCCTGCCGCAATATTTCCTGTTCCGGTTTAGGGAAAATTCGCCGGGCAGTCAACTCGGCCTGGGAACCCGCACCGCGGAACCTGGCTTTTACATAGCGCCTTAACAGGTAATACCACTCACCTGCCCTTTTGGGGCGCAGTGAGGCAAAGGTGTTGATCAGAGCTAGACTTTTAATACGTTCCGGAAAATCTATAGCGGCCTGTAAGGCAATCGTCCCCCCCATAGAAATACCTGCCAGATGAAATCTTTCCTCCGACAAGCTTGTAACCAAATCCATAACAATCCGGGCGGTGTTTTTTATACTCCAACGCTCCCCGGTAAATTTGGATTGCCCAAAACCCGGCAAATCAAGCGCAATCGGACGAAATCCGGCTGCACCCAATGCCTGGATCTGATACCGCCAACTACTGCCTTCTGTTCCCAACCCGTGTAGAAGCACAACGATCTGCTGATTTTGCGCGAATGGATCCAGAAAGAAAACGCTTGCATGATCAGAAACAAAGACTGGCATGTCGGCTCGCGGATTACCTTGGTGAACGGATAGTGAAATCATCAAAACCCACAACCAATCCTGAAATATCCCAGGTTCCGGCTATCAATCCGGTGTCACCTTCCTGGAGATCAGAATCAGTAGTTTCAATCAACAATTGTCCATCAACTGCCAAGCCCAATTGATTACCAATACAGGCAGCAGTGATTTGCATTTCAGTTTTTCCTTCCAACCCTTGAAAAAACTCCCAGTCAACCAGCGGTGAAATTTTCCCATCAGCGCTTTTCCAGATGGAAGCATATCCATCTTCGCTAACTTCAAATGCATAATAGTTGCCATTCTCCTGCTGCCGACAGATCAATCCATAGTCACCTTGATTACTAGGATTTCTAACCCGGGCCGTAACCTGCAAAATCACATCGCTGGCTGTTTTCCCCGATGTTCCCGACATAAAAATCTTGGGACTGGTGACATTAATTTGATATTCGGCATTGGCATAACCAACCGACCCATCCTGGTCATTAAGGCTTGTCCAGCCGCTGCCGCTATCAGAAAAATCATCCTGAAATAGTATATTCCCGGGTTTAGGCGCTGGTTTTTCCTCAGGAATATTATCAGCAACAATATTTTCTTTTCCCGTACGGGCAGCCTCAATCAAGGGAATGGCCAGGTTTATCGGCCGCAGTGAATTAATAAAACCGCCAGTCGGAATACAAGAATCGTTATCATCGATAGTCCCATCCCGGTTGGTATCTGCCAGTGTCCGGCAATCTACAATCCCTGCCTCGCCGCCTGAGCCTAACTGAGTGGGAATACCTACCAAATTGCCGGCTCCATCGGCTGCCAAACCACCGCTGTTGCCACCAGCAATGGTGGCTGAAGTTTTAATATATGCCCGGTTACCGTATTCAGCTTCTCCGGTAAAACCAGCCACTTCACCGCTAGTAAGGGTGATTGTCTCGCCGCCGATACCTGGATAGCCCAAAATGGTCAACCGATCCCCAAGCGATAATTCATCCGAATTTCCCAACTTCACAAAAGGGAAATTCAACGCGCCTGGATCAACAGGATTGCCGGCCAGGTCGCTGGTGATTTTCAAAACCGCCAGATCCAGGCGGGCATCAGCCTGGATGACTTTGGCAAAATATTTCGGTTCTGGTTTCTCATCTGGGTTTATGGTTGGAGCAATCGTCAGCGCATCGACCTTAAAGGTCTTGTCAGGCAAAACCACATGCGCATTGGTTAATATTAAACCATCCGAAGAAATGAAAGTTCCAGATCCGGTCCAGCCTTCTGTGTATTGCCCGTTCTCTTTATAAAGCGCAGATATCTGGACAACGGTTTCATAAGGGATAATATTTTTGCCTGTTGTTGGTGGAACAATTGATTTTTGTTGTACAAGACTTGGAGCCGGCAGCGCAGAAGCCGTTATCTGCACTATTTCAGGCTTATTTGATTTTTTGCTGGATGCCAGATAGAGAAGACCACAAATACCGCAAAGACCAACCGTAATTGCGATCATTATTAATATTTTCTTGCTGGTTGTCATTCAAACTCCACGAGTAATATCATTACCGATAACCTCCAATGGCACATTCCGCGCATCAATTTTCAAGTATACTTGCCAAAACCTCACTCTGCAAAGAAATTCATAAATCACTTTTTACTGGAGGCGTCATGGAAAAATTCATCATCGAAGGGGGAATTCCTCTTTCAGGTGAAGTCACTCCATCTGGTAATAAAAACGCAGCTCTTCCGCTCCTAGCCGCTTGCCTTCTGACGGATGAAGCGGTTATTCTTCATAACGTCCCATACATTCGCGATGTACAGACTATGCGTGCACTTTTAGAAAGTCTGGGAGTAAGCATTGAAGAAATCGGCGATCATACCTGGCGTGTGCAAGCGGCGGAAGTTCGTCCGGCTGACCTTGACCCGGATATTTGCCGCCGTATTCGGGCATCCATTTTGCTGGCCGGCCCAATGACCGCCCGCACAGGCGAGCTGCATTTGCCTCCCCCAGGTGGTGATGTCATCGGCCGCCGGCGGGTGGATACCCACCTTTTGGCATTAAAGAAACTGGGCGCTGAGGTTGAATACGACCGTTCCTTCCATTTTCGGGCGCACGGATTACACGGCGCCGATATCCTATTAGACGAGGCATCTGTTACCGCTACAGAAAATGCCATCATGGCCTGCGCATTGGCTAAGGGCGACTCGGTTATCCGCAATGCCGCCTCCGAACCGCATATTCAGGAACTGTGTCACTTCCTGAACACTCTGGGAGCAGAAATCCACCACATCGGTTCAAACACGCTGAAAATTAAAGGGGTGGATAAACTCCACGGCGGGGAATTCACCATTGGACCGGATTACCTGGAAGTTATCAGCCATGTTGGGGCAGCCGTTGTTACCCACGGATCTATCAGGGTGCGTAAAGCCGGCATCCAATATCTGGATATGATTCGCCTTGTTATGGAACGCCTTGGTGTAATCTGGGAGGTTGACGGAGAAGACATCATTATTCCTAGGGAACAGCCATTATGTATCGAAAGTGACCTGGGCGGTATGGTGCCTGAAATCAGCGTCATGCCCTGGCCGTCATTCCCCACTGACCTGATGAGCATTTGCATCGTTGTGGCTACCCAATCCAAGGGGATGGTGCTGCTGCATGATTGGATGTACCCGAGCCGGATGTACTTCACCGATAAATTGGTCGGCATGGGTGCCCAAATTGTGATGTGTGACCCGCATCGTTGCATTGTGCAGGGTCCCAGCCAACTTTACGCAGAAAAAATGGAAAGCCCGGATATCCGTGCCGGAATGGCGCTGGTGCTGGCAGCCCTTTCTGCTGAAGGTAAATCGCAAATCCGTAACGTCGGTCAAATTGACCGGGGTTATGAATGTATTGATCAGAAGCTGGCCGCTTTGGGGGCAAACATCCAGCGTATGCGTGAAGAATAAGAAAAGACCGACATCAGATTTCCTCAGATGCCGGTCTTTATTTTTGGTATGTTCTGTTAATTTGAACTGGGTTCAGTAGTTTTTACAACATCCAGGAACTGATTAATAGCTTCACGCAGCATGCCTTCGGGCAGTGCTCCAACCTGCGTATGCACAACTTTTCCGCCAGAAATCATCAGCATAGTAGGGATACCCTGTACACCATATTTACCGGCCCATTGAGGGTTTTCATCCGTGTTGACCTTTGCGATGATTACTTTTCCGGATAACTCCTTGGCGAGTTTGTCCAGAATAGGAGCAACCATTCGGCAAGGCCCACACCAGGGCGCCCAAAAATCAACAATTACCGGTAGGTCAGATTTCAATACCGATTTTTCAAATTCCGCATCTGCTACATGGATTGGTTCACTAATACTCATCATTCACTCCTTAGAAATTCATTCAATGTTATTGTTACAACATTGTGATTATTCTAACCACTATTTGTTCATATTTTAGAAACACATCATATCAAAAGGTTACAACCCATTGAGGGTAGGAATCGTCAGAGTAAATCCGCCTTTACAGCTTACCTAATTTTTCTCTTTTGAAATCGACAAATCGGTAGCCAACACCGCGTTCGGTAAAAATATAACGCGGATTAGCAAGGTCGGGTTCTAGTTT
The DNA here is from genome assembly GCA_037143255.1 of Leptolinea sp. Lineage (GTDB taxonomy): Bacteria > Chloroflexota > Anaerolineae > Anaerolineales > Anaerolineaceae > Leptolinea. The sequence continues at coordinate 7,641 of JBAWYZ010000037.1, forward strand.
TTGGCGAATGTAGTTGATATACAGCCGCACATAATGCGGTTCATCGCGGTATTCGTAGCCCCATACTTTGGCCAGAAGCTGGTCATAAGTTAACACCCAGCCGGCATTCTGCACCAGATGATATAACAAGCGGTATTCTGTCGGGCGAAGTTTGATAATTTTTCCATCTACCCAGACTTCACGCCTGCCAAAGTCCAGTTTTAGACGCTCATCTACTTCAATTAACTCGTGCGTAGTTGTTGGAGAAGACATTTCTGATCGGCGCATTACCGCTTTGACCCGGCTCGATAGTTCGCGTGGGCTAAAAGGCTTTGTGATGTAATCATCCGCGCCTAATTCAAGCCCGCGCACTTTGTCCTCTTCCTCACCTTTAGCCGTCAGCATGATCACCGGCACAGTGCTGATTTCGCGAATCATTTGCAAGGCTTCAAACCCGTCAATATCCGGCATCATCACATCTAGCAAAACTAAATCCGGCATAGAATCGCGCATCTTCTGAATAGCATCCAAACCGCGGTAAGCCTCCACCACTTGGAAACCATCATGTTCCAGATTCAACCGTACAAAGCGGGCCATCCGTTCTTCATCGTCAACTACCAGAATAACGCGATTTTTTAATGAATCATCAGCCATGTTTTACTCCCGAACATGCGTGATGATCTCTTCTTCCTCACCGCTGGGAAGTACTTCAATATAATTTATTTTTGAGTATGGCCAGATCACTAACATCACATTTGGATCCAGACTGGGGATATCTTTCCCATCCCGCTTTCGCGGGTTTTTTACCTGAAGGATGGTATCAGTATTACCAGGAATTTCATCTATTTCACCCAGCACCGGGTCTTCATTCATAATGTGGACAACAACACTTGGCATAATTATTCCGCAACCTCTTCTTCAGAAATATGAAAGAGAATTTTAAACGATCCCAAATTAACCGCATCGCCATTTTTCACTGGTAAATCAACACAGGGCGCAACCCGCTCGCCATTAATTCGGATGCCATTCGCAGATTCCAAATCCATAAGCAAACATTGGCCAGGATTAGTTTTCAAGATAGCGTGCAGCCTTGAGACACCTTTTTGAAATGCCCCATACTTAGATAAGTCAACATCCGGAATAAGCGCTTGCGCCTTACTTACGCGTCCAATAGTGTATTCACGGCTGCCATTTAATTTGAGTTTCTCGCCTGAATCAACAAACTCCAAGACAACTTCATGAACACCGCCAGGGACAATATCAAAAATTTCCCCACCGCAATCTGAACAGAAGAGAGAACCATTCGGCTCATTGTGATGGCAAACCGGGCACTTAATCATTTCGAGTCGTCTTTCGCTGAAGGGAGCAGCAATGCACGAGTGCCGTATTTAATCCGTTTTTCAGCCTCCGGGCTATATCCCTGGCCACTATGGATATTTTCGGCTTCATTCAAGATTAAATTAGCCAGCCCATCGCTTCCCTTTTTTTGAAGGAGCCGGGTTGCCAGGTTTTTCAAATGACGGGTGGCATTTACATGATCTCCGGCGGTCTCTTCAGCTCGCGCTTTTTCCTGCAGCCGATAAAGGGTGAGTTTTTCAATGGCTTCCACAATCTCGCGTGGCGGTGATGATTTCTCCTGATCTTCCCGTACCATTCGGCGTAAATTTACATCCAATTTACTCATTGCTTCTTTTTGTGTGGGAATTTCCATCGTTACAGACCCGTTTAACAGGTAAATCAATTCCCCTTTTTCCAAGTCGGGAGAAATTTTATACTCTAAAATTATTTTTATCTTATCGTTAAAGGGGAGATTTCCAAGTCGCACGTTAGGTTCAATAGGCAATGGAACAGAGTCAGGATAAATGCGGTACAGATCAACCAGTGTTGAATGTGGTGAATTGTTGATTCGCAGGTTCAGGTTACGCGCATACACTTTTCCCAATGTTGAAACCTGCTCGCGAATGAATTGTTTAATATCATCCAACGAAGAGATCAACCGGGCCGTTCCGCCGCTTAATCCCGTTAGCCGATCAAGGAAGGTGTCATTCCATTCATTCCCGATACCCAGGGCACTGATAATAATTCCCTTTTCGCCGGCCTTTTGAGCCAACTTGTAACATTCTTCTTCGTCTCCATAGGTATGGCCATCCGTGAGGATGATCATGTGCCGGCTGGCATCTTCGACACCGGCATGGGTCAATACTTCAATTGCGCTTTCCAATCCACGCAGGATCTCTGTTCCCCCGCCGGTTTGAATGGTGGCAATCCGCGGATCAGACAACATGGATTTTTTAACCCGTGTTGGAGGAATAATCTGTTCCGCCCGATCACTGAATGTGATGATAGAAACCCAATCATCATGTTTCAATTGCTTCATCAGATCATAGGCGGCTTTTTTGGCCATATCAATCCGTTTGTCAGCCATGGAGGTAGACCTGTCAATTACCAGGCAAACATTGCTGGTCGGAAGGTTTTGAGCTTTAATTTCTTCTGCATTCATGATTTCAACCAGAGCATAGACATATTGCTCCTCTGAAATCGACTGCAAGGAATCCATTGAATACTGAGTTTGGACAATGATTGGCGGTTGGTTTGAACTTGCTGCCTGAGAAATTAAATACTCAATGCGCCGCTCTTGATTAGAGAGAACATCGTAGGCATTTTGAACTGCCATGAATTGATTGGCAGCATCTGGAGACGGATTAGCATCCGGGTGAAGACGACGGGCTGCCTCAAAATAGGCATGCCTAATTTCATCCGCTGATGCATCACTGGTTAATCCGAGCGCTTCAAAAAGAATAGCCCCCATACAGAATTCCTCCTATTCGAAATTCTGAACAAGAATTACGGTGATATTATCAGGCCCCCCCGCCTGATTAGCTGAGTCAACCATCTTTTGGCAGGTTTCCATCAAACCGCCAGTTTTACGGATAATTTTTTGTAAATTATTCTGCCCAACAACACCCCACAAACCATCACTGCAAATCATCATTGCACCCGGCGATGGAAAAGTCAATGTTTCAATATCAGGCCTGTATGGCTCTGTTTGACCTACCGCTCTGTAAAGGACATTGCGTTGAGGATGTACACTGGCCTCTCTTTCTGAAATTTGCCCTAATTCCAACAATCGCTTTACCAAAGAATGATCTTTCGTAATGGCTTTTAATTCTCCATCCGGACCAGCAAAATAAGCCCGACTGTCACCGACATGGCCTAAAGTTACCTGATCACCGATGATTAATGCCGCCGTCAAAGTAGTCCCCCCTCCAGGCGCCGCCAGCATAACGGCCTCCTGAGCGGCTTCTATTCCCTGTTCCATTAATTCCTGTAGGCTTGTTTCAATGGTTTTGGTTTCGCCCGCTAATAATGGCGTGTACAGGTGGCTGATCAAGAAACTGCTTAATGCCCGGGTGGCGGCTCCACTGGCAATTTCTCCATGCTGGTGACCGCCCATTCCATCTGCAACAATAAAGATACCGAAAGGAATATCCTCAATCCCATCTCGCAGAATTGAACTCATTGCAAACAATGTATCTTCGTTATGCTCGCGTTGCCGCCCAACAGACTGGCCAGTTCCATACAAGTAGTGAGCGACTTTATGGCGCTCTTTAGCTTTAATAATTGGTTTAGCTAATTCTTGCTTGACCGGGATTGTATTCATTACGCCGGGTTCATCCTTTTTTCGAAATAATCTACCTAGAGCCATGAATATCTAAAACTCCGAGAATAATTTAGGTCAAATAGGAATTGCATAGAGAGTATGATCCACCGAGCCAAAATAGATAATTTCATTATACACGATAGGAGTTCCTGTGATTGGGCCACGAGTCTGGAATTTCCAGCGTAATCGTCCTGAGCGGTATTCCAAACAATACAGAATGCCCTCAGCGGAGCCACAAATCAAATTATCGCGGTAAATAATAGGAGAACCACTTATCTGATGATCGGTTTTGTAGCGCCAGACTTCTCTGCCATTGCCACCATCCACGCAGTAGATGTTACCGTCAGCCGAGCCAAAAAAGAGCAAACCATCCACTGTGCAAGGCGAAGAGACAGTTCCCTTTCCCATGCGGAAGCGCCAGATCGTCCACCCCGACTTAGCATCTACCCCGTAGAAAGTTGAATCAACTGAACCGAAAAATACCCGTCCGTTGGTTACAAGCGGAGAGGACGTAATCGCTCGTTTGGCAGTGAACCGAAATTTCACAGACCCGCGAAAATCACAACAGGTAAGCTCACCGCTCTCACTGCCAAAATAAATATGGTCTTCCGTAATAAAGGGAGTGGATCGAATGGCATCCTGGGTTTCGACTCGCCATGAAGTTTTATTGCTGGCTAAATTGATGGCGTACAAATATCCGTCATCTGAACCGATGAACAGGTGACCCTCTGCCACCTTACCGGAACTTCTCACTTGTCCGCCCGTTTGAATTTTCCACAATTCTTTGCCGGTGCGAGCTTCCACGCCATATACTGAGCGGTCTTCAGAACCGAAGAGTAATTTCCCCTCATGCACCACTGGCTGCGAAACGATTCCACCTTGAGTGGGAAACTTCCATTTGAAGGCGCCGGTTTGTGCATCCAGGGCATACATATTGTTGTCATACACGCCGATAAATGCCAGACCGCCATCAATTTGAGGAGTAGCCCGAATTTCATCTTCACATTCAAAAGTCCAAACTGGCTTAATACTCGATTCATTATCCAGTTGACGATTAGGAGCGGCATATCCAGGCATTGGGATGCCTTTTCGGCTGGCGACCGCCATCAACGCTTCTTTCATGGCTGAAGCGGATGGATACCGATCTTTGCCATTATAGGCCAGGGCTGTATTAATGACCGATTCTAATTCTGTTGAGATTGATGGATTAATCTGGCGAATAGGTCTTTCACTGAAAGTAAACGGCGCTTCGAGCCGCGGATCGCGCCTGGTGAGCAGGTGATGGAGGGTTGCGCCAATCGCGTAAATATCCACTGTTGGGTTGGATTCTCCGCGATACTGCTCGGGAGGGGCGTACCCCTCGGTGCCAATCATCGTCCCTTTTTGCCCAACCTTAAAGACTTTAGCAATCCCAAAATCAATCAAAACTATATGATCACTTCGATTCACCATCACATTGGACGGTTTTACATCCCGGAAAATAATTGGCTCAGGTTTATGCGAATGAAGAAATTGAAGCACCTCACATAGCTCAATTGCCCAACCAATTACCTGATCCTCCTGAAGAAACCCTTTGTAGTCTCCCAGATAGACTTCCAGGTCTTTTCCATCAATGAATTCCAGCACAAGGTAAAATCGTTCATTGATTTCAAAAAAATCATATATCTTAGGAATGGATATGTGATTTAACGAAACTAGAATATTGGCTTCGCGCTCAAAATTAATTTGCATCGTCTGGCGCATACCCGGATCACGGGTGTGATTGATCATCTCCTTCACGGCTACCAGCTTTACCGCATTGGAGAAATGCATATCGCGCGCCCGGTAGACAGAACCCATTCCACCTACACCGATCACATCTTGAATCAGGTATCGACTGGAAAGTATTGAACCGGCAAGTAGCGGCTTTTCCGCCTCCTGCCCGGCTTGCTCATCAGGTGGATACTCTTTAGTTT
>JBAWYZ010000038.1:0-13189 GCA_037143255.1 Leptolinea sp.
GCCTTTCCTGCTCAACTTCTTCAAGTCTTTTCTCAATACTGTTTATCACTTCAAGACGGTTGCTTCTGTCCGCTTCGGATTCATTTAACCGCTCCGTCAACTCGGCTATCTGATTCCGCCTTTCCTGCTCAACTTCTTCAAGTCTTTTCTCAATACTGTTTATCACTTCAAGCCGGTTGCTTCTGTCCGCTTCGGATTCATTTAACCGCTCCGTCAATGCAACGACCTGGATACGAAGATCCGATTGTTCGATTCGCACAGCATGAATGTTTGTAGCACCCTGCCGAATGATTTCAATAACAGCATCGGAGAATTCCTGAATATCGATTTCGCTACGCCCTTGAGTTACACTGGAATCAATCCATTCTGAAAGGACATTGGTTATCTTCTCCACCGGAATCGAACTAATACAGGGAGCAGATGAAAAATGACACATCCAGTTACAGCCAAAACAAGGTAATTTTTGAACGATTGCGATTGAAATGGCGGATGCAGGCTTGAAACGCGGCCAGGTACCACCTCCAAAGATGGCGACAACCGAACGATTTAAAGCACCTGCCATATGCATAGCGCCCGTATCATTTCCAAAATAAAATTCACATCTTTGCAACAAACTGCAAAATAGGGGAATATCCCCATCATTTCCCAACCATATCATGGGCAGATAGCCATACCTGCCGGATTCTTCCCGCACCGCCTCCAGAATATGTTGTTCATTTGAATGGCCCAAAAGACATACATCCAGATTTTTTTTATTTTTTAACCAGGCAACCACCTGACCATATTTTTCAGCCGGCCACTTTTTTATGGATACATTGGAAACACCGGCAGGACAGCATGCCACCCAGGATTTGTTCAATAACTCCCATTCACCAAGAATAGCTGCAGCCTGTCTTTCCGCTTCATTTGGCAATTTCAATTGAGGAATACAGGAAGATATGGGTTGATTACACAACCCGGATGCCAATAAAAGATTATTTTCCCATTCAGTTATATTTTTCGAAATCCTGATTGTCTCAGTAAATATCGTTTTAGTGTCAATCTGTAAGTATTTATTGAGCAAATCAACAGTACAAACATCCAATACAACATCTCCAAGTGCGACTTTTCTGGCTTTTGGATACCAGGATGCCACCACAATCTCCAGCCAAGTCTTGTTAATGAGCGGCGCCACCACAATGCCAGGCTCTATGGCATCCAGACTGATTTTAAGTTGTTTCAATTCATCACAGCATTCGATCGGGCTCATTTTATACGGATTGGCGTCAACCGTCAGCCATTGAATCTCTTGGGATATCATCGGCGCAATATCCAGATATCCTTTGCGGACCAGTATAAAAATTTCGCAATCGGGTTTATATCGTCGCAAAAGACGTAGCACCGGTTCAAACAAAACAATATCCCCGTATGTATCCGGGCGGATGAAAAGGAATCGTTCTGGCATGATTAGCGGCCTATTTGGAATCAACTGTGATATTTTTAATGGAAAATGCCAGCAGTCTTGAATCTGAAGGCAAGGTGACAGGCGCCTTATGGGAACAAAACACCAGTGTGTGAGCGCCTTTTTGCATATCAACAACAATCGCAGATGGCTTATGAAATCCGCTCCAGTCAACCTCAACCGTGGCTATCTCACGACCATCAAATAGTATCTGCACGCTGTTATCCGAAGGGACAGAGCTGAGTTCGAATTCAATATGGCTCGTATTGTCTGTTATGCAGTGAAGTTCAACTGTCCCCCGATTAGCGCTCCATCGCCAGGAACCGGAAGCGTCAGACTCCTCATCGAACCAGCCGGATACAAACCGAACCGTGCAACACGCTTCCAGGGATTGTTTTTGCAACACCGCAGCGCCAACAACATACCGATGGTGGGGAGCTGATTGTTGATGCCAGGCCAAAAATGCCGGAATATCTTCAATATTCCAGTCGGGTCGGCGCCAATTTCCAAAAGCAGGATGCGACCAGATGGCGGCTTCAAATTCCTGCATCGTTAACGCCGCACCGTTCCACTCCGGAAAAGACATCCCACTGCCGGGTTCGCAGATATCATAAGAAATCGCCAGTAAGCCTCCCGGTTTCAAGACGCGATCAATTTCATTGACAACCCTGATCTTGTCCAGTTGATGCTCAATGACGGAAAAGCTGGTGAGCACATCCACGGAAATATTCGCAAGCGGAAGCACCTCGTCGTTGACAATATGCCATTGAATATCCACCTGCAGCCTGTCTTTCAGTTTTTCCCAGACAGAAATCAAATTGGCGTCAGTTTCAATCAGGGTAACCTTAGCTCCCAACAAGGCAATAAACCACGGCATTGGGGATATTTCGCTGCCCAAATCCACCAGATGTTTTCCCTGCCAGTTGATCCTGAACAGTGCATTGAACCATAACCATGGATATTCCCACACTTTGGACCAATCGGTAAATACCCGAAGCCCCCATTGGGCTGCCAGACCGTTGATCATGGCCATAAATGCCTGAAAGCTTACGGACTCCAGTTCATCCACGGAAGCCAGCCTTGCTGAAGAAACAAGACCGGAACTGCCTGTTGTCGCTGAAATATACCCTGGCTGAACAGGTGCTGCGGAAAGCTGTTTTATAAAACATCCATTGTTCATGGCTCTCAACCTCAGATGCTTTTTCATCTGCAACAAATGACTCCGCCAGTAATCCCGCCTTTCCAGTGCGTCTGTAACTTCACGACAGATCGTATCCGGATTTACCTTTTCCATGTCACCCACAGAATTCATTCCCAATTCTTCAATCAACACCGCCAGTTTCTGCCCCCTGGCAAAACTGACGGGAACCGTACCGGCGATCACGCTCTGAATGGTAAAATGGTATCGCTGAGACAGACTGACATCCACATGTGAGAGAAGCCCGATCATTTCATCCGGATGATAATAACGATTGGGTAGAAAAATTGTCGGCGCTTCCATCATATCCATCACTGACACGGCCGCCGCATGATCAAAATATTCTCCATCGCGAACTTCATTACAGATAAATGCAATCTGAGCATGATGACTTATGGCGATGCGATCCAGAGCAAGGGCGATATTTTTGTACAACGCTGTGTTGTTCCCCCATACTTCACTTACAACATTCACACCTATGAGGGGTCTGTTGAAATCAACTCCGAGAAGTTTCCATTGGGACATCGCCCATGACGTACAATCTTTTTCCGGTTCATACAACCATGCCAGATCCGCTGCGATAACGATTCGGTTCTCAGAAATCCCCAACTCCATCAAGGCATGGCGACAATTGGCGGAACGAACACTCCAGGATTTTATCTGTAAAAAAGCCTCATGAAATATTTTTATGGCATCAGTATCGTTCAGGTGATCCACCCCGATTCCAACAGCATGAACCGGAATTCTGTTATCATGGCAAAACAGCAAGCGTTTTTTCAGCGCCCTCAGCGGCCAGTCCAACCCCACCAAATGCGAAACAGGCGTACCTCCCACAAGCAGCACTGCCCGTGAAGACAACACATATTGCTCGCATTTACTGTCATCCAGCCAGGACGGATAGTGATACTTTTCCGTAAACCATGGTATTGCCGGGCTGTTCTCATTCCATACCTCCATGGCGCTTCCTTCACGCGGTTGGATCAGCTTCAAAAAACCCAGCATCATGAGTTCATCGCCGATATTTCCGGCGCCAAGTCCGGTAAACATCTGATGCGTCCGAATTTCAAGAGGGAACGGAATATGCTCTGAGTGTGAAAAAACCATCATGAATCACAAACCCGGTTATGTTATGTTAATCGACATGGGGAGCTGAGCCATGCCAAAAAAAGGAAATGGCATGGACGGATCCGCGGATACCAAAATCGGCCCCAGCATTTCATGACGGTCATGAATGAACCCGTAATTCACACCTTCCTGACTGGGCTCTGACGCCCCCAGGCTGAATGTGTATTCACCGGGTTGAACCGAAAAAGTCAATTTCAAACTAACGATATATTCCTGACCTGGAGCCATATCCGGAAGACTGTGCCCCAGTTGGCGGGTTCCGGCGGCAAACACCAGGTTGCCGAGCCTGTCGAAAAGATGAATGCCGACACTGGGTTCACATATCGTCTCTTTCGCACGGATCAGCACATTAAATATCAGATCCTTCATCATGCGCACCTCAAGCGTGTCTTCAAGTCGCCCGTTTGTGATCTGGGCGGCGACAATTTCAAGCCCTCCGGCCCCATGACGGGGATGATGCGCCTGAATTATGTTATGTTCCCGCACGCTGGACGACAAATCAGGATCATTGAACCGAAGATGCGGCATAACTGCGCCGGAAATACTTTTCGGGTCTATTTCCTGACGGGTTCCGATTCTGCTGAAATATCTGCTGACAACTTCTTCGGGAGGACCAATATGGTACATTTCCCCGTTATTCAATAGCACAGCGCGATTGCAGATGTTCATCACCGCAGTGGTATCATGAGAAACAAACAGGCAGGACACACCTTTTGAAATGATTTCCCGGATTTTTGAAAAGCATTTTTGCTGAAAGAAAATATCGCCGACACTAAGGGCTTCATCCACAATCAGGATATCGGGCTCAATGCAAATTTGAACCGCAAACGCCAGTCGCACAAACATACCACTGGAATATACTTTTACCGGCTGATCGATAAAATGACCGATATCAGCAAATTCCGTAATTTCATCGAAACGGCTTTCCATCTCCGTATAGCTGAAACCCATTATGGCGCCGTTTAAAAAAACATTTTCACGGCCTGTAAATTCCGGGTTGAATCCGCTTCCCAGCTCAAGAAGCGAGGCAATTCTTCCATCAACCTCTACATCGCCCAAGCTTGGCGTCAAAATACCGCATATCAGTTGCAAAAGTGTGGACTTACCGGAGCCATTTCTGCCGATAATACCGACAGCCTCGCCCTTATGCACATCAAAGGAAATATCGCGAAGCGCCCAGAAATCCCGATAATATTTTCTCCTGCGAAAAAATGTCTGCTTCAGTCTGTCCCGCGGATTTTCATAAATATGATAGCATTTTCCCAATTGATGGATACGAATGACAGGTTCAGATAACATCCGCAAAGCCTTTTCTCAATTTTTGAAAAACGATCAATCCGGCCCATGCAATTCCGAGACTGACCCCATAATATATCGCCAACTGGGTCCAGCCGGGAGTCTTTCCCCAGATTGCAACGGCCCGGGTTTGCTCAACAACGACCGTCAGCGGGTTCAGATAAAACAGCCAGCGATAATTCTCCGGCAATCGGGTCAGGGGATAAAAAATGGGCCCTAAAAACATCAGGACAACCGTAACAATCACAATGGTCTGGCCGACATCCCGCAGATACACGCCAATTGCGGCCAGCATCCACGAAAAGCCCATAATTAGAAAGAGCAGCGGCAAAAAAATCAACGGCAAAAAAATGAGAGTCCACTGAACATAGAAATGAACCAGCGCAAAAAAAACGATCAGCACCGTCAGACTGACAGCAGTATGGAACAAAGCTGATCCCATGGCCACCCACGGCAATATCTCAAGCGGAAAAATCACTTTTTTGACATAATTGACATTGCCCAAAATCAGCCCTGGCGCCCGGTTAAGGCACTCGGCGAACCACCCATGTACAATAAGCCCGGCAAACAGGATAATGGCGAAATCGGTCTGGGTTTCCACACCTTCACCCCATCGTGATTTCAACATGAACCCAAAAGCGAATGTATAAACTGACAGCATTAAAATCGGATTGAGCATGGACCACAAAAGGCCCATGACAGAACCCCGATAACGGATTTCGATGTCTCTGCGGATTAGTTGCCAGATCAGCCCCCGATGTTGCAAGAAGCTGTCAAACACATACAGGGGAGATATCGAAAAATGTCTTCTCATCACAGATATATCCAATCATTTTGATTTAAACAGCTCGTTCAGTCCTCCAAATTTGGCGTCTCCACACAATCCTGAATCGTTATTTCTCCATTTTCAACTTAAGTTTTTCAAGCTCAGCCTGGGCTCTGGCATAAAATTTTCCACCAACAATATAGGCTACATTTTCAAAGCCACCGCCAGGATTGGTTACTATAACCCCACTACATAAGACTCGGACCTCATTTTCGCCTGCATCAACCAAGGTGAAGGTAATTTGATTCTCGGGGATTTCATTCAATGGAGATCCATAGGCAAGCATCATTTCCCACTTGTCATTAGAACTTACGACAACAACTCTATTGTCTTGCAAACTCTTAACCCGCCAGCCATCTTTCGACATTTGATCTACTATCACATTGATAATATCTTTCATCGCAGCGCCGTGGATGGACACCTCCGGCCGTCCGCTGGGCGTCTGCAACGGTGGGTAGGTTGCACACCCAGCCAGAAGTATGATTGCTGTCAGATAAATGTAACGTGTGAGACAATAAGATATTTTCATCCTTCACTCCTATATTCTTGAAAGCTATATGGAAATACAACTATGTCAAAGATGATAAAGCAGACATAAACTGCACTTTTCAATTCACTGCAAAAGCGCAAAGAAGACAACGCTCTCGTGGCGGCTAATTCCATTAAATATTTTCTTTGCGCCTTTGCGTGAATAAAAACTCAGTCATTGACCGCTCAAAGTACATATCCAATCATTTTGATTTAAACAGTTCTTTCAACCCTCCGGGTTTGGCGTCTTCACATAATCCGGAAGCGTTTTTTGAAAACACCGGACAATCATCTTCGGGAGAAACGGGCTTACCGGCGTTCGACCAAAATGACGTTCTGGCAACCAGAAACGGTACATGGGTTACGCCCATACGGCTTAACGCCGACATGTTTTTAAACGTATTCAGAACCGTTCGCAGATACGCCATGTCGTATATCGTATTCACTTCTTTAGTCTGTTGACACAAAACCAATGCTTCTTTCAGGGCTGTCCCTTTTTTCAGTTGCTTTTCAAGAAACATTATTTTTACGGTATCTTCCGGGTTTTTAGAAATGGGATACAGAGCGATCTGCGTTGGCGCACTGGTTTTGGCAAGCAGTGCGTCAATCATTCCCTGGCAGGAAGGACAGGTCGGTGAAAAATACAGATGAACAGGTGCCGCGTCATACCCATAAACCGGCCAAGGCGAAACGGATTCTTTTGCAACGGCAATCACATCGACAAAAAACAGCAGGAACCATACCGACATCACCCACTTCATTCCCATTTTTTTGTCTTGACACTGAATCATTGCCGCGACCATAACCGCACCAAACAACGCAGCCACGATCAAACACTTCATACACGGCCACAACAGAATTTGCGTTGTCAGAAAAACACTGTCAAGGATCAAAAAAAAAGCGGACGCCATTAGCAGATACCGGCCTTGCCAGGCAATGGCAAAAAACAGCATAATCAAAAACGCGGCTGATCCAAACCCGTACAAAGAAACGCCGAATAGCGAAAAATCCTCATAAACACTGCACCCCTGGGTAATACACAACACATCTGTCATCCTGAAAGCGGACAACAGGCAAAAAGACAACCCAACAACGTTCAGACCAACGGCAAGGCCGCTCACTTTTGCTGTTTTCATGGCATCAATTCATCAAACTTCGGGAAATTACCCCCTTCAATCATATAACCATCAACAAACGTTATCGGCGTCCCGGCAATGCCCATATCCTTGATTTCCGATTGTTCCTTCTGCACCGCCGGCAAGTATTCCGCCAGAAGTTTTTTGGCTGCGGCCTCAAGATCATTGCCCCAATACTTTTTCAACAACGGAAATTCAGCAGCGTATTGACGCAGAATTTCAGCCGGGGATTCGCCGGAATTCAGTTTGGTATATGAAAAATTAACGATATCAAAGATATTCAGCCGCCTTTGTTGAGAAAATTCCAGAACCGCACAGGCGATTTCAGATACCGTATGAATCGGATAATGAGATAATTTTAATGATTTAATTTTATCTTTGTGCTGAACCAGATAGCCCCACACCTGTCTGCAGTACGGACAGAAAGGATCGGATATCAGGGCAATCTGGTGGGCGCCGCCGCCTTTATATATTTCGCTGCCAATGCCTCTTGCCGGAAGATCAATTCGCCTCAACCCGACCATGACCGGATTCAATACGCTGGCGCCGGTTTCCATGTCCAGAATATCCGAATATTGAACGGTTAATGAAGGATCAACAATCAAATACAAGAATTCATGCTTCTGGTCCGGAATCGCAGGCAATACTTTGAGTCTGACGCCGTATAACATCTGACCCAATGACTGGAAAGCAATCTTTTTTTCTACGATCACCATTTTGGAATCAAAATTTTTATGGGCTTCACTTTTTCCAGCATTCGCTTTTTGGATGCGGGAGACTATTTGTTCTTTCAGCTTCATCTCATCCAGCTCCGGCGGATTTACCGGGAGCGCTTCGTTTTGCGCCCACGACAATGGAACCACAATGAACACATAAATGAGTGCAATGAACATTTTCAGCTTGTAACAATTTTTCATAATAATATACCCAACCACTTCATCTGACTTAAATATCAATGTTATCGGCGAATTCCAAAACAGTCACGATTGTTTTCAAAAGTTATTATTGTTTGTCCGCAGGTTGCACTTTAAAAGGTCTGTATTGCCTGACCATCTCTTTTGCGCTATCCAGTTCCTCCGGGGATAACCGAGATTCAAGTTCTGTGCATTTTGCTTGAATTATGTCGGTAAAGTCTTTCGACAACCTGCTTTCGCTGAGCTTGTACCAATAATAGGACTGAACCAGGTCTTTCTTCACACCATCACCATTTTCGTATGAAATCGCAATGTTAAACATAGCCGGCGGATAACCCTGTTCAGCCGCCTTCAGATACCAACCGGCGGATTGTTCAGCGTTTTGTTCAACACCACGTCCCTTGCCATACATCACCCCAAGATACCACTGGGCTTGCGCAATTCCCTGATTGCCGGCCTTTACCAACCATTCGGACGCTTTAACATGATCCTGTTCCGTACCCTGCCCTTGGGTGTACATATCACCCACCTTAAACTGCGCAAGTTTGTTGCCTTGTTCAGCAGCCTGGATGTACCAGAAAAGGGCCAGGGTCAGATCCTTCTCTGTTCCCGCGCCGGATTCATACATGGCGCCAAGATTATACTGCGCTCTTTCATACCCCTGCTTGGCCGCTTCGGTGTACCAGTTGATCGCTGCGCCGCCATTTTCCGGGACACCGGTTCCGAGCTGATACAACAACGCCAGATTGTACTGCGCATACATATCGCCCTGATTCGCCGCCTTTTCGTACCATTCAGCAGCCTTGGTGGCATCCGGCATTACATCAATGCCCTCATCATAAATCAGCCCTAACTGAAACTGGGCGTCTTTGTGCCCCTGTTCGGCAGACCGGTTAAGCCAGGCAATTCCTGTTTCAAGGTTTTTTGCCACACCAACACCTTCACAATACATTCTTCCCACCTGATACTGCGCAGATGAATCCCCTTTTTCAGCTACCGCAAGGGCATTATTAAACGCTGTTTTAGGATCTGGCGCTGCGTTCTTATTCTGACCACAGGTTCCGCACCCCGATACTGCCATCATTACGAAAAGCATACAAAAAAACCACTGTTTCATTTTTCCTCCATCCAACTGAATTATTTATCCATCAAAAAAACCGTCTTATATATTCCAGTATATAACTAATCATCCAAAATTTCCATAGGCCATTCAAGAAGTCGAAAGCCTGTTACACCGGCATTTATACTGTGAACGTACATAATTTGCATTTTTGCCCCTCCCCCGCCGGGGCGAGATATACTGCAATAGAGCGGGGATCGTGTCAAGTTAAAGTTTTTGACTCACGAACTCGGTTACATGAATACAAAACGTCTGTTCAGATAAAAAGCCAGCACTGATACGGGAACCAGCATCATGGCGTTTGCATAGTAGAGGTCAATCCCCATGCGATTAAACACCCATAAACCGCCAGTTGAAATAAGGTATAACACCGCATACAATACTACAAAACGAAAAATCAATGCATTGTCCCGACGGTTGAAAACCAGTCTGCCATAGGTTTTAAAATTGAACAGTATTCCCAATATGATCCCCAGAAACGACGCAGCAGCATAATGGAAGTGCAGATATAGAAACAGCGAAAAGACGGCATATCCAAAAAGGGTGTTCAGTCCTCCGACCAGCAAAAACCGTAACAATTGAGAATGTACCTGCAGCAATTTCAAACTAACCTTCCTGTAAAGTCAAAGACTTTTTGGCTCTGTCGCCTGCTTGCAGCCACTCCAAAAGTAGGGCGTCCGACCGACGATCAACAATAAAGAAAGCGGGTTTTCCCTGGGTGTGAAGAAGAATCACCGCTATATACTCAAGCAACATGCCAGACATGAAAGTCGATACACCACCAAAGAAGAGAACAACAACCATTAATGAACTCCATCCTCTTGCTCCAGAATTTATGTGGAATAACAGTCCCGCTAATAAAACATAGCCGCCATAAGCAAAGCTTGAAATCAAGCCAATTGCACCGAGTACTGCGCCAACACGAAGCGCTTTCATGTGTGTTGAAACAATCATTCGTCTGGCATGAGAAAACAACTTTTGAATGTTGTAACCACTTTTTCCACTTTGAATAACCCGATCGTCTTTCAGCGGCATGGATACGGTCCCAATCCGCTGCGAGAACCAGGACAGGGCGACATCAAAATAAGTATCATGACCACACACGCCACTTGCAGCACGCGCTATGGATCCTCGTATAAGCCTGAAGCTGTTAAACAATTGGATATTTTCGTTTCCAGCAAGATACCCCATGATTTTCTTATAAATGCGTGAACTGCAGTCACGAAGTACGCTCTCATGCACGGCTTGCTCCGGGCATGCATATACAACATCAATACCACTAATGGCCGCCTGATGCAGCATAGCCTCAATTTTCGACGGTGGGTGCTGCATGTCCTCGTCAAGAGTAATGACCCAATCGCCAGTAGTTTGTAAAATTCCGGCTGTAGTAGCAGGATGTTGACCAAAATTTCGTGATAAATGCAGCACAGTAATCCAGGAATGAACACCGGCAAGTTCGTCAAGAATCTCTGCGGACCTGTCAATAGCCTCATCCACAATGAATATAGCCTCTGTCAAAGCAACAACAGCGTTTTCATCCGCCCATTTTGTTCGAACATCATTCAACTCCTCAACCAGTTTTTCCAAATACCGGGCGCCGGAATAGACTGGAATCACTGCTGACAAAGCAAGTCTCTTTTTAATTGGATTCATTAGCACCTGTCATTCGCTTTTTTCAACCTGACCGGACCGTGAACGGTTGAGAAGTTTGGCCCCCTCATAATACAAGTTGACGACAAGCCGGTTAAAAGCATATAAACACACGGTAGAAACAATATAAAATACTGGACGACAATCAACAAGTTTGAAATTAAACGAATTATCCAAGTCGATCGGGTTTTTATATTCCACCAGCAAACTGGAATCAAGGTTTTTTTCGAGATGCAAATTGCCATACGTTAAGAAATTCCTTGTGACCATGTTCCTTTATATGGAATGATATCCAAACAAGGAAGTTAATAATCAATGCCAGAACCATTGATATCAATTTTAATCCCTTTGTATAACGCCGAGCTGTATATTGAAGATACAATCCGTTCGGTGTTGAAACAAAGCTACAGCAATCTTGAGATTATCATTGTAGATGACCGGTCAACCGATGCATCTGTATCAAAAGTTTCCCGTTTTACAGACCCGCGCATACACATGATTGTTAACGAAAAGAATATGGGGCCTGAAAAAAACTGGAATAACGCATTAATCCTGGCCACAGGTCAGTATATCAAACTGGTGTGCAGCGATGATCTTCTTGAAAAGGATTGTATTACAAAACAAGCGGCCATACTTGAAAATCCGATCTATGCTGATGTCGGGTTGGTAAGCTGTTCCCGATATATTATCAATTCCGGCGGACGGAAAATGTTTCGGCGATCTTTCGGAAAACTTCAGGGAAGGTACGACGGAAAGCAGATCATAAAACGAATCATCCGCAGTGGCGACAATCCGATTGGTGAACCTGTGGCTGGTTTATTTCGTGCAAAATTATTGAAGAAAGTTGGATATTATCGAACAACTGCGCCCTATGTTATCGATCTGGACTTCTGGATCAGGATTCTTTGTAAAGCCAATATTTACATCATCAACGAGCCGTTATGCTCATTTCGGCTTTCCCCGCAATCATGGAGCGCACGGCTTAATTTTAGACAATTCATTGACTACCTGAAACTAATTCGACTGACTGCTTCGGAAAGCAGGCACATTCTTTCGAAAACGGATATTGTATTGGGTCAAATGAGATGCCTGATTAACACACTTTTCAGAATCCTCGTCTTTAATTTTTTTTCATGACAGATCCAACTCCACAGGTGCCTGTAGTCCTAAGTTGTTTTAATTATTTAATACATTGCTCCGAAAACCCCAATAAAGGGGCTACAACTTTGTTTTCTGAAAAATCTTTTCGGGTATGTTTCTGATAATCCACATAATATATTTGAAAATTCGTTTAGAATATACCTGGTGCCTGTTTTTGGAAAACGCCTGGAACACGTCGTTTGCAACTTCTTCCGACTCGGCAGTCAATTTTTCAGGCAAGTCTAATCCCTGCGTCATTTTGGTATGCACAAAACCGGGCAAAACCGTCAACACCCGCACATTGGCGCTTGCCAGCCTGTGTCTGAGCCCTGCCAGGTAAATGCTCAGGCCGCCTTTGGCCGATCCATAGATGTAGTTACTTTGCCTTCCTCTTTCACCCGCTACTGAGCTAATACCAATAATGATGCCCCGGCCCTTGGCCGCAAAATCCGACGCTATGATTTCCAGAATGCTGACAGCAGCCAGGAAATTGGTTTCAATTATCTTTTTAGCTTCAACAAAATTCTTTTCTGCCTGGATCTGGTTCCCAAGGTAGCCAAAGGCCAAAACCACACAGTCAGGTTTCTTTTCCAATCCCTGATAAAAATCGTTATGGGAATCGTAGTCAAGGGCATCAAAACATACTGATCTAACCTGGACCTGATAACGTAATGCAATATCCTGCACTTTCTTTTCCAGAACTTCCATATTTCTGGAGGCAAGCGTAACATCCGCTCCCTTTTCCCTGGCAAAAACGTGAGCTATTGCCAGCCCGATTTCGGAATTGGCGCCTAATACAAGAAGATTCATGGTCG
>JBAWYZ010000039.1:0-13110 GCA_037143255.1 Leptolinea sp.
AAACGTTCTTTTAACTCCGCTCGGCGTTCTTCATAGGCTAAAAGGGGAATCTTGCCGGCCTGGTACAAATCATCCAAGGCAATAATCGCATCCAACACTGCGTCTGTATTGACCCCATCTAACGGAACAGGAGACTTCACCGAAGCAACTGTCTTTCGGGAGGAATTCCAGCGATAACCCAGCCAAGCAGCAATAATTAGAGCAAGTCCCAGGGCAATTAATCCTGCAGTCAGGTTAATTCCTTGTTCAGCTTCTTCAGTTTTTTCTCCGACTGGTTTTCCGGTCAACAGCAAATCTAATGCTGTACCGGCTGGAATTGGCCCTGAGGAGTAAATGCGCCATTCTGTCCCCTGGATATCCTTTTCGCCTATGTCGAGCAATTGCTTGCTCTGTATGGTGACGCCCCGCGAAGGCAACATGATGTTGGATGTCTCGACCGGCAGCGGAAGTTTGAACAGCAAATGCAGATCTGTTTTGTACGGCAGGTCGTATGCAAACAAAATTTGCGACCCCGCGCCGGGCAGTAATCCTTGGGTATCTCCAAACCCATCAGATGTAAGAATAAAACGGTCACCTACTTGCCTGCCCTGAAACTCAAGATTTGTAGCGCCAGGCGGCAGAGAGAAACTGATGACCGGGTCACCCTCTTTTTCAGCCGTTATCAGATAATCTGTTGGGTTATTCACAACATACATCTGGACGACCTGCACAAAATCTGGTTTCGTAAATTCAAAGAATAGATGCAAACGATCTGCTTTAACTAGTGAGATATCGGTACTGGTTTCATAAACCGTAATGATTTGGGTTTGCAATCCTTCTGTTTGACCAGGTTGGATCATCGCTGAGGTGTAATTACGCTCTTTATATGCAACCGTAACCAGGTAAATCCGTCCAGCTTTTTCGGGAACATTGGAAAACGAAAAACCGCCATCTGTACCCGTTTTTTGGCTGTCGGTGTATTCGGCTTGCATGGCATCATAACCAGTCAATTCCACCGGCAAACCGGGCGGTAGCGCTACATTCGACCCATTGATCACCTTTCCAGCAATCACCAAGCCGGAATTTACAGAAGGTGTCCCCTCTGAAGTGACAGCCGGACTGGTGGCCGTAATGGAAGGGGATTCTGTTTGCTGTGTTGCAGGCTGCGCCGAGACCACCCGGGAGCGAACATAGATGGCGGTATTCAGTTTTTGAGTATCATCCCATTGCTGGCCTGGTGGCGGCATGTTCCCTTTTCCCTGGGCTATGATATTGGATAGATCATCCAGCGAATATTTAAGTAGTACGGCTTGATCTAACGCAGGAGCTTTGCCCGTAATTCCGGCGCCATTTTCGCCATGACATGTCTGGCAATTTCCCTGGTATAAGGTTCTGCCAGTTTCCTCCTGAGCGGCATTGACGCTGAGTGTCAGCAAATAAGCAACTACATCCCAGCGCTGACGGTCACTTAAGCTGGAGTCAAACCCCGGCATGAACTTCTCGATATTTCCCTGAGTTACAGTATTAAACCAAACGGCAGGTGAAATTTTCCTGGAAGTTTCCAATATTCCTAATGAGGTCGGGGGACTGGGAAGCTTCGCAGCCTGAATTCCATCTCCCAATCCACTGTCGCCATGACATGGAGCGCATTTCTCTGAATATACTGATTTCCCTGCGGATGTATCCGGCGCTACTAATGGAAAAACTTCAGAGGCTTCGGTTGGGTTGACAGTGGATATCAACTGGGTAGGTTGGAAATCCGGCGGGGGTGTGACATCGGATGCCAGAGACCCGGCACAACCCGATAAAACAATCATAACCAGACTAGCTGATAAAACAAAATGCGGCCATTTCATATTAAGATTTTCTGATTTAGTTTTCGGCAATTTTGAGAATTTCATAGATTATTAAGCGCTAACTTTTGAACCGCACTTTGGACAATAGTCATCCGATTTTTGGATAACTTTTCCGCAGCGTGGACAAAACCCCGCTGATTTTTCATCGCGCAAACGTCTGCGGGCGGCGATCATTTCTTCGATTGAATTCACGTTGCCAGTTGCCACAGGGAGGATTTCCTCAGCTTGCCGATCCACCGCCTCAACCGCTGAGTTTTTTTGCAATCGGCTTTCAACATCATCCAGCTCGCGCAAAACCTGCGCGCCGGTTGCCAGCAACTCTGCTCGTTGATTAGGATAATCCTCCTCTGGAATTTTTCCCATACTATTATCAATTTCAAGCTCTTGCAACGCATTCAACAAGCGCTCTTTCTCGGCTAACAGAGCAGAATATTGATGATCCAGAAGATTTATTTCTTCCTTTACCCGTTCATTCAAACCGGTTTTTTCAGGGGAAAAAGTAAAGAATGGGCGGAAAACAAACATGGCCGCCAGAATAGACAGGGAAATAATGAGGAGGATCGATCCAATATCCATTCTTTCTTCTACTCCAACAAAGGGTCTACTGCAGCGGTTATTTCGTCCATTGAGATAAACGGTCCAATCTTGATGTAGGCAAGTTTCCCTGTCCGGTCAATAATGTAGGTCTCCGGCACCCCGCGGATGCGAAACATTTGCGAAATACTGGTTCGTAAATCAGGCCCATTAGGGTACGAAACATTAAACTGCTTAAGATAGCGCAGGGCTTCCGGTTCAGTATCCACATAATCGACACCCAGAAAAACAACCCCGCCATTCGGTTTATAGCGCTGCCAGGCTTGTTCCAATTCTGCTGCTTCCTGCTCACAGGGTTTACACCAGGATGCCCAGAAGTTGAGGACAATCACTTTATTCTGCATTTCGGAAGTGCGCAGGATTTGTTTATCAAAAGTAGTTAATTCGATATTCGGCACCTTTTGACCGACCGTAATCGGCCCGGATTGCACGCGCCCCAAGCCAAGAGCGATCAGAACCAAAAAACCGATTAGAAGGATAAACGCAGCAGCAATCACCCAGACAGGTAATGTGCGGCGAGTTTCTTGCTCATTCTCTACGGTCAAGGCAGCTCCACAACAGTTCAGGATTTATCATAATGATTTAGCTCTTCTTCCATGCGGCTCACATACGGGTCGGATGATTTCTTAGAAATAATCTCCCTAGCCGGCATTGAAGATGCAGTTTGTTGTTTCATTTTTCTTAATACACGGTAAAGGATAAAGGCGGCACCCAAAATAAACAATGGCGGCAGAATATAAATAAGCCAGTTCAACCCTCGGGCGGGGGGTTCTGACAGAACCCGATCACCGTATTGAGCCACAAAATAGTCCTTTATCTGTTGATCACTCCATCCAATCTGCATTTTTTGTCGGATTAGGTCCCGCCATTGAGCGCAAGATTGGGTAGGGCAAACGTCCAACGGGGTGTTTTCACAAACCGGACAATACATTTCCTTAGCTAATTTGTTGACCTGGTCGTCTGATGGTGTTGGTTGTTGGGCAACCGCAGGCCATACTAGAGATACCGTCCCCGCTATCGCAAGCAGGCTTGCAGCCGCCAATAGATGAAATTTTGACATCATAAAGATGCATTCTCCGCTTCTTGAATAACGGATTTTTTGCGCTTTTCTCGTTCTGGATCTGCATCCGGCCAGGCGGCCACTAGTGTCCCCAGAACGAAAATATACCCACCTACCCATAACCAATTCACCAAAGGATTGTGATAAATCTTGAAAGTAGCTCCATCAGCAGTTATTGGTAACCAATCCACCAGCAGGACATAAACGTCATCTTCCAAAGTACTGCGTACTCCTGGAATTGTCATGGGCTGCTGGGATTCGTAATAGTAATCACGACGCGGATATAATTCACCTAAATCACGACCGTTCTTCGTTACATGCACTACCGCCCGGGCAACATTTCTGCCTTCCGGAGTATCAAAAATAGCCAGATCAGCATAGGTAATGGTGTAATTCGCAATAGACAGAGATTGCCCTCTGGCAATGGTTCCTTGCGTTTCTGTCTGAAAGAGTTCTATGCCAATAATTCCCAGCGCCATCACCACCACCCCCAGGTGGATGATATACCCGCCGTATCGGCGGCGATTGTGGCCAGCCAATTTCCAGAATGAAATCAGCAAATTCTCCCCTGTCCTGCGGGCGCGGGCAAAAGCTGCCCGGCCATATTCGTACAGCGTAACTGACGCCACCAGAGAAATCAGCCAGAAGACGAAGATAGCGCCAACAGATCGAATTCCTTCCAGCAAAACCACAATAATTACTATAATTGAAACCAGAAAAGGCTTCCAGATGGCCTTCCCGAGAGTTTTCCAGGTTGAATGTCCCCACGCTGAAAGTGGAGCCACTCCCATCAACAGGAGCAGACCGGCGAATAAAGGAGCAGTCGCTCGTTCATAAAATGGCGGGCCGACAGTCACCTTTTGGCCGGTGAATAATTCTGAAATAATCGGGTAGATTACCCCCCAGAAACAGACTATCAATATCCCCATAAAAAGTAGATTATTGAAAAGGAATAGCGCTTCCCGTGAGAGAAGAGAATGCATCCCCCCTTCCGCCCGTAAATCCACCCAACACCACAGCAGCAGCCCAAGTGAAATCGCAAATGTTATGGCGATAAAACCGAAGAATAGTGGGCCGATTGCGCTTTGGGAAAAGGCATGCACTGATGATAATACCCCGGAGCGCGTCAGAAATGTGCCGAAAATTACCAGCGCATAGGTGATGATAATCAACACCATATTCCAACGCTTAAACATGCCAGTTTTTTCCTGAATCATCACGGAATGGAGAAAAGCGGTACCCGTCAACCAGGGCATGAAAGCAGCAATTTCCACCGCATCCCAGGCCCAATACCCGCCCCAGCCCAGCACATCGTATGCCCAACGGCTGCCGAGAATTAACCCGAGTGAGAGGAATAACCAGGCAACCAGCGACCAACGGCGAGTCAACCGAATCCAGCGATCATCATTACGGCCGGTAATGAGGGCGGCAATTCCAAATGAAAATGGAATAATAAAAGAGACGAAACCCAGATACAGCATAGGTGGATGGATGACCATGCCCAAATGGCGCAGCAGCGGATTCAACCCACGGCCATCTGCCGGGAAAATCAGCGCTGCTCCCAAAGGTTTAAACATGGCTGCAATCTGCTCGCCACCGGTTGTCTCCCAGTAACGAACAAACGGGTTTTCAACAAACACTGATAGTCCAAGGAAAAACACCAGTGTCACTGCAGGAACGAGAATTACCCAGGGTAAAAATTCTCTATCACGCTCCCAATTGCGCAGCATAACCGAGAAAGAAAAAGCGGCCATCAGCCAAACCCAAAAAAGGAGTGATCCTGATTGGCCGCCCCACAGGGCAGTCATTTTTAAATAAAGCGGCATGCTGTTACTAGTTACATTGTAAACAAACTCAACTTCATAATGTCCAGTTGCCAGTAAATAAACCAGACTACCAGCCGCCAGAGTCAGCAGAGGGAATACAAGCAGCGTTGCCAGGCGAGCGCTTTCCACCCAGACTGACGATTTGCGAACACCTCCGTAAGCTGCCGCCCCGGCGCTATAGATTGCCAGAATAAAGGTTAACCATAGAATACCATAACCAACATTAGCAATCATGTTACTTACTCGCCGATTGGCCGGGAAGAGCCTCTTCGTATTTTGTCGGGCATTTCAGCAGTAATTCATCGGCAGTAATTGTGCCATCATCATTCAATGTACCGGTGATAATGGCCTGGGCTTCGTTTTTCAACAAGTCAGGTTTGACACCCTTATAGATAACATCCAATTTCTGACACGTCGGGTCCATCACCGCGGCATGCAGGACTGCTGCCAATCCGCCTTGTTTTTCCACTTCTGCATTGTCACCAGAAACATGGGCAATGGTGAATTTCACAGTCAACGATTGCGGGTCATACTGAATGGAATCACCCAGAACCGAACCAGAAATCTTCATTTCTTTTCCTACCATCTCTTGACCGCGAGACTTAACTTCATCCACGGTCAAAAAGTATTGGGCGCTTGCCTGGGTTGAAGAAATAATAAGGTAAACAACAGCCGCAACAATAAGTAGGCCAGCTATGATGAATTTGACGTTTATTTTTGGAGATGGTTTTGTGGAATTATCCAACTGCATAAGGGCCTCAATTTTATCAATAATATGAGTAAGTGGTTTCACCTGCTACTACTAATAGAAACACGGGGGCTTATAGCGGTATCAGGTAATAGGTATTATAAATCATATATTCGGCGTGAGCCGGATCATTTATAAATAGCATCAATTATCTCTAAATAATAATTACCTATAAAACTTACAAAGCTGTCGCTAAGAACGAGTTAGAATATTTTGAAAAGTCAATTTTCAGCAAGTACAATAAAACTTTTGTTTATCCATTGAGTCTTGATTGCTTACCGTATCATATTCCCTTCGCTCGTCAACTTTCGCCAGATTTGCCTTGACCAGAAGGCACTGGCGTTTCAATGATTGGAGGGGATGTTGGCTTTACTAAAGTGGGTGTTGCAGTACGCGGACTATATATTTGTTGATATTCAACCGCTGGCGGCAATGTGGTTATTGCACTGGTTTCGAGGGTGACAAACCAATAAACACCAAAAACAAGCAGCACTGAGATTACAGTTGCGGTCGAGATATAAGCCATTCTCCGTTGCTTGCTGAAAATATAAGTATGCCCTATGCTAATAGACCCATTATCGATGCCTTCCAATTCAAGGGCGTGTTCTTCCTCCATCTCATGCCTTGTTAGGGTGCCTTTAATCATCCAATTAAAGGTTTTTATGTGGATACCGTAAAAATGCCAGACAAGAATGGCGAGGACAGCTAGAACTGCTTCTCCACCGTGGGCAGCTTTTGCGGCAGGGATAAATTGGCCGGATAGCATCGAAGCAGTGGCGATCGGGTTCCATAACATAAAACCGGTAACCGCCATCATCACTCCGCCCCAGATAAGCGCCCAGTACTCGGCCTTTTCAGCGAAGGAGTAGCGTCCCATTTTTGGACGGTTTTTCGAGATGCCGAAATTATAGCCAAAAGATTGGATAACATCTCGGACGTCTTTCAACCCCGGCAGCATGGTAGCTTCCAATCGTTGAACATATAGCTTATAACCAATAAGAATAATATGATAAATCGACTCGATCATAAAAACGGTAGCAGCAACTCGGTGAATAATTCGAACGAATTCAATTCCACCTAGAAAGATAACGATCGCTGCAGAAATGCTGTTAGTCGGAAATTTTTGCGGTATACCGGTAATGGCAAGAGTTGTGAAGGATAACAGCAACACAAAATGCTCAATCCGCTGGGTGATTGAAAATCTTCTGTAGGTTTTTTGGACGTTCATTTAGACCCCTCCTTCGATGATGCTTCTTCTTTCACCTTATTTCGTTTTTTATTTAAATCAATTTGCCGTCTAATAAAATCGGTTATCACAAAAATTATCATCCCACCGATGACCGTTGGGATCAGGATTTGATAGAAAAGATTTACATAATAAACCAACGGCCAGCGGGATGGGCTCGGATCATAATGGCTCAGCCAGGAATCTGGGAAATTTTCGGTCGCATCCGGGTGACACTTTTTACAGGTTATTGCTAAGTTTTGGCGAACTTGTAGACCTTTTTTGGGGTCATCCACTTTTGGAATATTGTGTACTCCGTGACAATCATAGCAGACTGGTTTGCTAGTAAGTTCGTTTGGGGTGGTTTCCTCAAATAGTTTTACAGTGGTTCCATGAAAATCGGCTACATACGAATTCAAGACATTTGTCGAGAGACCGTATTTGTCCATGATTGCCTTATTGGTGTGACAATTCGAACACATTTCTGCAGAATGCAACCGGTAATTGGCTGTTGTAGGATCCTTGATTGCGTGAACCCCATGGCAATCAGTGCAAGTGGCAACATCAGTATTGTTTTCTAATAATATACCTTCGCCGTGAACACTCTTCGCATATTCCTCAAAGATGGTACTATGGCAATTGGCACATTTTTGTGGAATATTGACCCGTTCAGAAGACAGCAATTTTTTATCGACATCGGTAATCTTGCCCTGAGTATGAGGGTTGTGGCAATCAGAGCAGGTGGGCGCATTGACATCACCGGCGGCAATCATCTTACTGTGAACACCATCGTGGTATTCTGTAGTTTCTTTTTTGTGGCAATCTATGCAGGTCTGATCATATTGGGCGGAATAAACCACTCGGTCTTTAGCGGTCAATTCAGGATGTGGGTAACCAGTAATATTTGTATGGCAGTCAGTACAAAGCACTTCCTGCCCGCCATGAACAGAGGCAATATATGATTCTTTGTCAATAGTTGCCGAAAGAGCATCACCATTGGGAAGTTTTAATGATTGGTCTGGTTTGTTATGGCAGGTTAGGCAGACATCATTTCCTATTCCTCCCCTTTGTGGATCAAGATCGGATTTGATGGTTACATTATTCTCAGCGTTCACAAATGTGGCTGGGGAAAGAATAATTGCGGCAGTAACAAATACAACAAAAGTGAGGATTCCAATGCCAAAAAATTGGAGCCTTTTATTTTCGTTTCCTGTCATTGGTTTCATCTCCATGATAAGAAGATACGAGGGAATTTGAAATTTATTTTGTTAGTAAAAACTACGGCTTCCTTTTGGAAGCCGTAGTTTTTAATTTAAACTGCCCTACGGGCGCGTATATTTACTTACATTTCCGCCAAGGTCCTTGATCGAGTCATAGAGGAACTGGATCACATACTTGGGATTATGAACAAATGCGCCCGGGTCTTTCTGAACATACTGATAGTTAAAGGCCGCTTCAAGCAAACGCGGTGAAAAAGCGGTGTATCCAACTGAAACACCTTTATCATCTTTGTCCGCTTTTCCATCTTTGTCTTTATCGGCAAAGAAGTATGGATATGCAGCTGTATCATAGACCAACGGCACGCCCTTCTTATCAGCATAAGCCTGAATTTCTGCAAACAAGGCCTCGGCCATAGTGTCAATTTCGCCCTTCATGCCTTCGGTTACATTGCTATCGCCATCGTAATCAGTGACATTTTCTTTGTTACGAATGTCATCAACTGTTGTGGCTCCAGCATGGCAGGTCTTGCATGTATCTTCTTTGACTGTCAAAGAATGTTTGTCATGGCAATCGACGCATTTGGCGACCGGGTGAGCGGTCAGACCAACATACTTTTGATCGGCATACTGATAAGCACCCATGACATCTCCGCCAAAGAGGGTTGCACCGGCGGCAAAGTAATGAACATTCTTAAAGCCGATGGGGGCTTTGGGGTCAACAGTATCAGCTTCCTTGCCCTTCATAGCATTGTTGACACTGGTGGTTGATTCGCGCCCCATGTGACAGGAGATACAAACATTGTTTTTATCGGCAACGAACTTGCCATCCGCATCTTTACCGCCCAGGCTGACAGTTTTGCCGCTTGGGAATGTAACAGAGGCGATAGCGTAGTTCTCAGGCCATTTTGCTTCATTGTGACAGGTTGTGCACTGGAAACCATTGCTGGGATGAGCGGATCCTAAACCAGTGGTGACCGTTGTTCCGGTAGCGGTAACAACAGTTGACCCACCATTCTTGAGAAAGGTCGGCAGACCTTCAGCAGTATGGCATTTGACGCAAGCAAATGGGACAGTTTTTGTTTCATCCCAGTCACGGAAAGCCATGGTGTTACCCGCAAAATGTCCGGCATCTTCCCGGGCTAGTTTAGTTACATCACCACCCAGATCCTCAATCGAATCATGGAGAAGTTGCACGATGTACTTGTTCCCATGTGCGAAAGAGCCGGGATCCTTAATGGAAACCTGATAGTTATAGGCCGCTTTTAACAACCTTGGGGTCCAGTTTGGATATGCCTTGCCATCTGCACCCATGAAATATGGATAAGTCGCGCCATCGTATTTAATTTCCGCGCTGACTTTATCTTTGGCATATTTCTGGATCTGAGCCATCAAGAGTTCTTGGAGGCCAACAATCTCTTCGCCCATACCTTCTTTGACATTTCCATCACCATCGTAATCTCCAGAGGAGGATGGTTCGCGGACTTTTTTCAGGTCTTCGACTGTCTTGACATCGGTATGGCAGTTCTTGCAAGTATCAACCTTGACCTCAAGGGTGTGCTGGTCGTGGCAACTGATACAGGTGTTTAAACCACCAGCATGGTCGTTTTTGGCATCATACGTTTTGCCATCATATTCGTAGCCACCCTTAACTTCTGTACCATAAAGGGTTGCGGCAGCAGCGAAATAATGGACATTGCGGAAGCCAAAAGCCACATCCTTGCCTTCCACTTTCATTGGGGCGACTATTGCATCCGGGTCGGTGGCATTAAAGTCGGCTATTTGTTTATCAACCGACACTTTAGATTCGCGACCCTGATGGCATGTCATACACCGGGCTTCTCCACCAAGATTGGATACAACTGCACCAGACGGGAAGGTAACGGATGTTAAGGCTGTAGAAGCTGCGTTGTGACAGGTATCGCAGGTGACACCCTGGGCATCTTTTGCAGCAACAGGAGTCGTAACTTTACCGGTCTTGGCGCGCTCCAGGAAACCAGCGCTGGTATGACAGCCTGCACAAGTAACCGGAACTTCTGCGGGAGTTCCCGCATCCCAATGGCGGAATTGTTCACCAGTGACGTTGTTGTGGGCGGACGCTTGCCATTCCTTCAAGAAGGGGGCCTCCACTGGTGTTGAAGCAGAAGCAGCAGGTGCATCAGTCGCCTTTGCAATAACAGACGCTTCTGATGGCTTAGCAGCTTCTGGCGCTTTTGCAGCTTCGGTTGCAACAGCAGGCGCACAACCAATAGCTACCAGGGCTAATAATGCGGTTACCGCGACAATCAATAAGATTGTCAAGTATTTGGGTTTGAAAAGCATAAGCTTTCTCCTCTTTACATTTTTACGTATTTGAATGGGGATTTTTTACTCAGTACAGATTTCTTTGCCTTTATTTACCCATAAACACTCCTGCAACGAAAGTAGTTAAGCACTTCTATAATACTACTCTCTTTTTAAGATTAAATCAAGGTTAAAGAACTATGAATATTGCCTGAGTATTATCGTTTCGGAATCTAAATCCCTATTTTGTCAATATTACAAAATACGGATGGCTAAATTGGTACGAACGCGTTTAAAATAATTGAGTATAATTAATTATCCTATAAAACCCAATTTAAATTCATGCTGATTGTTTATTGGAGAGATTAAATGGCCACTTTACCCGAGTCTGAAGTGAAAAAAGAGAGTAAGAAATTTTCCAAAGCAACCTTTTTACGCCTGCTGCCTTATGCTTTAGGCGGGCTTGCCGTCCTCTTGATTGTGATCGGTTCTTCTGCAGCATGGGAATACACCAATCAATCCTCATTCTGCGGGCTTACCTGTCATACCATGCCGCCTCAGTATGTTACCCACCAAAATTCCGCTCATGCGCGGGTTACCTGTGAAGACTGCCATTTGGGCAGAGTGGGTCTGCTTGAAGCTATCCCTCGGAAAGCACAATATTCCTACAATACCGGCACGGCCATGCTGTTCGGCACTTACGAATACCCCATCCGGGCAAAGAATATGCGCCCGTCCAGGGATGTTTGTGAAACCTGTCACCTCCCTGAATTGTTCTCTACTGATTCGCTGGTTGAAATCAAGAAATTTGCCAATGATGCAGAAAACACTCCTTCAACCACCACCTTGATTATGAAAACGGGCGGCGGATCAAGTCGAGATGGGGCTGTAAAAGGCATCCATTGGCACATTGAAAACCCGGTGTATTTTGTCGCTACCGATAAGGAACGACAGAACATTCCCTATGTTCGAGTAGTGAAACCGGATGGAACATTCAGTGAATACGTTGATGTCGAGAGTGATTTTCAATCCTCTATCGTCAAAGAGACCGATCTGCAAAAGATGGATTGCATTACCTGCCATAACCGTACTGCTCATGGCATACTCCAGCCTGAACAAACGGTTGACGACTTGCTTTCCAAAGGGCTGATAGCGTCCAATATCCCATCCATCCGCAAGACTGCTGTAGATGTTCTAAAAGCTGAATATAGCTCCGCATCCGATGCGGAAAAAGCTATCAATGGAATTTCCGATTATTATCAAAAAGAATTCCCTGATTTCTATTCAATGGAAAGCGCTCCGGTCAAAAATGCCGTTGAACAACTTTTAAAAGTTTATCAAGATTCTGTATTCATCGATCAAAAGATGACCGCTGCCACCCATCCCGATAATACCGGACACAAATATACAGCCGGTTGTTTCCGCTGTCATGACGGCAAACACCTTACTGCAAATACCGAGGCAATCCGCCTGGAATGCAACCTGTGCCATTCCATTCCGATTGATTCAGATAAAAACCAGTTAGTTACTCGGTTAGAGATCAGCAAAGGCCCCGAACCGAAAAGCCACGGCAACACCAACTGGATCATGTTACACAACCAGAGTATGGATAATACCTGTGTCAACTGTCACAAAATGGACGACCCTGGCGGTGTCTCAAACACTTCTTTCTGTTCAAATAGCGCATGCCACGGGCAGAAGTGGGACAATGTCGGCTTTGATGCGCCAAAGCTCCGCAGTATCTTGAATGCCAGTCTTCCACCCACTCCCACTCCGATTGTTAAACCAACTTCGGAATCAGGGAAGGTCACCTATGAAAGCGACATCTCAGGAATTCTACAAAAATGTGTCGGCTGCCATGGAGACCAGGGGCCGAAGGGTGTCATTTTGAATGCCTATGTTTCGATCATGAAAGGCAGCCCGGAGGGAGTATTAGTGACACCTGGTGACGCAAAGAACAGCCTTATCCTCAAGGTCCTTACCGGAGACTCGCCCCATTTTGCGCAATTGACCCAGGCAGAATTAAAGACCTTGACTGATTGGATCAATGCCGGCGCTCTTGAAAAATAACACGTAGGGTAATAATAGTTTGTTGAAGCAAGTCAAAATTGTTGGAGGGTAGCCGTAGGGGCGGACGGCCGTCCGCCCCTACATGGACTGGAAGCGAGTAGGTTAGAGAAAACGGGGTTTTCCCCAACGTCACATTACCAAGAATTAGACCTTTCTCTGTTCAAAACACCGCACGCCTGAGATCATGTTGGAGAAATCGCCACGGAATTTCGGGATGATTAATTCTGAATTACCACTATTGAGAAGAAAGGC
>JBAWYZ010000040.1:0-13059 GCA_037143255.1 Leptolinea sp.
CGCATGTGATCTGGGCAAAACTAAATGCGATCATCGAAGAATACCTGGATTCGGTTACATTGGAAGATTTGGTATCCATTTCCCGCGGAATAGATTCAAACGACAGTATGGGATGCTCAGACCCGCTGGAGGGAATTTTGGACATCGTCAGTGGCCAGGATAATGATCTAAATTGTGCTCTTGATACGAACAAAAAATCCATTAGCTCTTGATGCGAGTATGTTTTAAGATGGGAAAAAATATCAGCTCTGACTAAATATTAGTCGTGATTATTACGCCCCAATCATCCTCAGGCGTGTTATACTTTTATGTCGCCTAACGCACTTGGCGCTGGTGCATATTTATGCGCCAAACTTTTTCTTTGTTTCAAAATGCGAGGTTGTAGATGACTATTTTATGCACCGGTTCTGTTGCATTTGATTATTTGATGAGTTTCCCCGGTTACTTCCGGGACCATATTATTCCAGAAAAACTTGAGTCCATCAGTCTATCTTTTCTGGTGGATTCGATGGTACGACAGCGTGGTGGTGTTGCTCCAAATATTGCTTATACCCTGGCATTATTGGGCGAAAAGCCCCGTTTACTTGCAACTGTTGGCGAAGACTTTGAAGAATACCGCACCTGGTTGGAAGACCACGGGGTGGATACATCCTTTGTAAAAATAATTCCAGGCAAATACACCGCCTCGTTTTTTGCCAATACAGATAAATCAAATGCCCAGATTGCCAGTTTTTATACCGGCGCCATGGCGAATGCTTCTGAATTGCGCATCCAGGATGCAAACAAAAACGACATCAGCCTGGTGGTGATTTCGCCGAATGACCCGGGCGCTATGGCGCAGTATGCGGCGGAATGTCAAAAACTAAAAATTCCATATTTGTATGACCCCAGCCAGCAAATTGTCCGCATGGATAAAGAAACACTGCGGGCGGGTGTTGAAGGCGCAGACAGTCTTTTCTGCAACGAATATGAGTTTGAACTCTTGAAGAATGCCACAGAGTTAAAGGCAGACGAAATCCGCGACCGTGTACGATTTATGGTGATAACCCAGGGAAAAGAAGGCGCCGCAGTTTATGCTGGCGGAAGAAAATATGCCATTTCGGTGTTTCCGGAGTCTCAAGTTTTGGACCCTACAGGGGTTGGAGATGCTTTCCGGGGTGGTTTCTTGCGGGGTTATGGAATGAAACTTGATTGGCAGACCTGTGGACAAATGGGCGCGCTTGCAGCCACCTACTGTCTGGAGCGACGCGGAACTCAAAACCATACCTACACACCGGCAGAATTTGTTGAGCGGTATCGTACACAGTTTGATGACCAGGGCGCATTGGATGCTCTGTTGAAATGATAATTTATTTGGAGGAATTGCATGTCGAACTATGATGTAAAGGATATGAGCCAGGCCGAAGGCGGCCGGCGGAGAATTGACTGGGCTGAACGTGAAATGCCAGTGTTGCGTTCCATTCGAGAGCGGTTTGAAAAAGAGCGTCCTCTGGCCGGAATTCGTATGTCAGCCTGTCTGCATGTCACAACTGAAACCGGTAACCTGGCTCGCACCCTGCAGGCCGGCGGCGCCGACCTTGTGCTGGTGGCTTCCAACCCGCTTTCAACTCAGGATGATGTAGCGGCTTCCCTGGTGACCCACTTTGAAATCCCTGTTTTCGCGATCAAAGGCGAAGACAATGCCACCTACTACAAGCATTTGAATGCTGCGTTGGACCACAAACCACAAATCACCATGGATGACGGCGCTGATTTGGTTTCTACACTGCACAAGGACCACCGCGAATTACTGCCCAATATCATGGGCGGTACGGAAGAGACTACCACCGGTGTTATCCGCCTGCGGGCGATGGCCGCTGACAAAGCCCTGACCTTCCCGGTTATGGCCGTCAATGATGCTATGACCAAGCACCTGTTCGATAACCGCTACGGTACCGGACAATCCACAATTGATGGCATTATCCGCGCCACTAATATTCTACTGGCGGGCAAGAATTTTGTCGTTGCCGGCTACGGCTGGTGCGGACGCGGTCTGGCAAGCCGGGCACGCGGTATGGGCGCTAATGTAATTGTTACCGAAATTGATCCCCTGCCAGCATTGGAAGCGTTGATGGACGGTTTCCGCGTCATGCCGATGCAGGAGGCCGCCAAGATTGGCGATATCTTCTGTACGGTTACCGGCGACTTGAATGTCATAGATGAAGGTCACTTTGTCGTCATGAAAGATGGCGCATTGGTTGCCAATTCCGGGCACTTCAATGTGGAAATTAATATTCCTGCATTGGAAAAAATGTCCGTCTCCAAAAAACTGGTACGCCCGTATGTAGACCAATACCAGATGAAAGACGGTCGCCAGATCCACATTTTGGGAGAAGGCCGCCTGATCAACCTGGCCTCTGCTGAAGGCCATCCGGCGAGCGTAATGGATATGTCTTTTGCTAATCAGGCCTTAGCGGCTGAATATATGGTGAAGAACTATGCCAAGTTGGAGAAGAAAGTCTACAGCGTTCCGGAAGAAATTGACCGGGAAATTGCCCGCCTGAAACTTCAATCAATGGGTGTGCTAATTGATTCTCTGACTGAGGAACAGGTTAAATACCTCAATTCCTGGCAGGAAGGTACCTAAACTTAGTTTCCTGCCATAATAGCCATATTGTCCAGAGCGCTCCAGGAGGCAAGAAAAACCTGGAGCGTTCTTTCGTAATAACGGCCGTTGTCAGATATTGAAACCGAATTCGGAGAATATCCGGTGATTATTACAGTATGTTCAAAATTGGCAACCGTGGTCAAATTTCCCTGCGAATCCTTGTATTGAATCGGATTTCCCGGCACGGTATTGAAAATAACCCAGGTGATCACCGGTCGGCCAGAGGCGATTTCCGCTTTCAACTCCTCCCACGAAAAACCTTTGCCGGCCCGGGCGCTAACTCCATATTGCATTAAAAGGTCTGCAATTGGGGCGGCATGCACCCCGTATGAATAGGGCGGTAATTGACCCTGTTGCCCATCATAGCGGCCAACAAAACCGATATCGGGATTGTCCGAATGTGGAATGCGGCCTAAAAACTCATTTTCATTAATATTGAAACCAAAAAATGCCGCCCAATCTACTGCCGTTCGCGCTTCGCAATCTAATGTATACCATTGCGGATTGGTCACTACATTATTAATTTGATAATAATCAGGGGGAAATGTGAGCGCCGGATCAGGTTCATTTTGTGTGGGTGGATTCTGTTCACCTTCCACCGGGATAGGTTGGCTTTCTTCAGGTATTGGTTTCGTTAAAATTCGGATGGGTGTTGGGAATCGAAGTGGCAGAAAGGGTGTGTTGGTTGTAACAACCTCCGGGTTTTCAGATAGGGGAGCAGCCTGTACCACTATTCCTCCCTGCAAGGCAAGACTGCGGGTGATGTTCTGCACCGATAACCAGGCGGCAAAAACTATGCAGAGCAGGGTCATAAATAACCCGGCAGCCAAGATCAACCACTGCCAGGATTTGATCTCATTCACGATTTACATTTTACCTTTTTACAGGTTACGTTGCAGGAGAAGTGCCAGGCAAGACTTCTATCTCGATGTAGAAAGGATCACCAAAGGGTTTTGAATCGGGGGAATACGCCTGCCAGGCAGACCGATACTTGCCGGCTTCGATTGGGGCGAAAAAAATAATCCGAACCATCGCCTGACTGCCAGCCAAAGCTGGAACAAGCGATTGTTCGGTGGACGCATCCATGGGTTGACCGCCGGTTAATCGCAAAGTATAGCGGGCATCCCAGTTACAAGTGCCTTGATTTTCGATCAGCCAACGCTTGTCAATTTTTTCTCCCGGAGAAAAGATTGAACCATCGGCGACGGTAAGATCTTTTATATACGCAAGCGTATTGCTGCAATCTGATTTTGGCGCAGAATATACAAGCGCAGATACCGGTGTAATGAAGGGAACAGGCGTGGATGTAATCGCAATGGTTGGTGGCATAAAGATGGCGGCCTGCTCGCGTGCAGGTCCGAACACATCACAACCAGTTGCAAAGAAAAGCAAAATAAGGGGAATAAATTGGATCTTATTCTTCCTGATTGCCGCCATCCTCACTATTGCCGCTTAATGCCAGGGGAATATCACCGCCGGAAGCGCGCTGCCGAACGGCCAGTTCAATTTCCGCGGCGAGTTCCATATTCTGTTGTAGAAATTCTTTGGCATTCTCGCGACCCTGCCCGAGGCGCACATCTCCATAGGAGAAAAAGGCTCCTCGTTTGGTGATAATCTCCAACTGAGTCGCCAGGTCGATGATGTCACCGACTTTTGAAATTCCCTGG
Organism: Leptolinea sp.; assembly: GCA_037143255.1. Classification (GTDB taxonomy): domain Bacteria; phylum Chloroflexota; class Anaerolineae; order Anaerolineales; family Anaerolineaceae; genus Leptolinea. The sequence continues at coordinate 4,315 of JBAWYZ010000040.1, forward strand.
TTGTACATAATGTCAAATTCGGCAGTGCGGAAGGGAGGGGCCACTTTATTTTTTACAACTCGCACGCGGGTGCGATTACCGGTAATTTCCGCGCCGGATTTGATGGATTGGATGCGGCGGGTATCCAGGCGAACAGAGGCATAGAATTTCAAAGCCAATCCGCCAGGTGTAGTTTCTGGATTGCCAAACATGACGCCAATTTTTTGGCGCAATTGATTTGTGAATACCACGGCTGTTTTGGTCTGGCTGATGGCGCCGGAAAGTTTGCGTAAGGCCTGAGACATTAAACGGGCTTGCATACCCATGGTTGCATCACCCATGTTGCCTTCAATTTCGGCACGCGGAACCAGTGCAGCGACTGAATCTACGACTACCAGGTCGACTGCTCCAGAACGCACCAGTGTTTCTGCAATTTCAAGCGCCTGCTCGCCGGTATCCGGTTGCGAGATGAGCAGATTATCGATGTTAACCCCGCAGTGAGCGGCGTAAACCGGATCAAGCGCATGTTCCATATCAATATACGCCGCCATCCCACCCAATTTTTGCGCCTCAGCCACAATATGCTGACAAACGGTGGTTTTACCGGATGATTCAGGTCCGAAGATTTCGGTGATGCGGCCGCGGGGAATACCGCCAATTCCCAGCGCAATATCCAGTGAAAGGGAGCCAGTGGGAATGGCTTCAATTGTCATTTGGTGGGCTTCGCCCATCCGCATAATAGCGCCTTCACCATAACGTTTGGTAATATCGGAGATTGCTTTTTCCAAAACAACGCGGCGGGCATCATCCATTGTTGATGGTATTGGAATACTACTCTTTACATCGGTTGAACCAGATTTACGGGCCATTGGCTTCTCCTGTGATGGGATAGTTATAGTATAGCATTATTGTTCTAATTGTCAAGAGGGAAGCGAGGCGGTATAAATGCCGCGCAACTTGAGATAGTATAAACTAAATTTGCGAATAGGCTACTTTATTGCGCTCAGGTTGTACCAATTGCTTATTACTGGTAATCCCGAACCGTGGGGGAATACGTCCAAGAAGGTAGAAAAAATGCCCCTTAAGGGATCAGTACATCAGTAGAAACAAAGCGGTACGTAAAAGCAACCTCAATAATATGATCAACAAAATGCGCTTTTGAATTTCGCCCTTGGTTGGTAGTTGGGCATAACTGGCAAAAATTCGCTGACTGAGCCAATTGCATTTCTGGTGGCTAGATCTCTAGTGCGGCGGCTCTTGCTCAGCCTCGGTCTCTTGGACCTACCTGTAGATCGGCCTGCCGCACTTCTACTTATTAAATATAAATAGCTTGTCGAAGCCACACACAGCCTTCAACAGGCAGCGGAGATGTGATCGTCAGGCACCGGAATTGGTTCCGGCAACTCAACATCCAACAGTGCATTCGCTTCAGTTATGTCAAGTGACTCTCGGTATCCCACAGCTTTCATAATGATTTCTCCTGTTTTGAAACTTCTGAAAAAATTTCGTTACATTTGCTGAGGTCATCCAAATTCCCTTTGGCAGCCAGAAAAACACCCAGGAAGTAGTTTTTATACACGCAATCAACTGTTGAAAAACCAGATTCCTTTAACCAGATGATTTGGTCTGTCAAAAAAGCTTCCTTGTCAAACTCGGTACGCCGGTTGATGCTGGCCTGTATTTGTTCCGCAGTCGCGCCAGACCGCCGAACATGCTTCATCCAACGGTTCCAGTATAAATTACGCAATGATTCAGTTTCGCCGCGAATCTGATCCACATTGATGAAAACACCTGGCGAGCGCAGTGTTTTGAAAATGGAGTGAAACAGGTTGCGTTTCTCAAAATCTGTTAAATGATGGATTGACAGGCTGGAAATCACCAAGTCATATTCCTGCTGCGCAACCAACTCGCGGTAGTCGCTGATTTCAAATCGAAATTGCCCGGCCTGACTACGGAAGCGCTCGCGTGCAACATCCAACATTTTATCGGCTACATCCACCAGTACAAATTTTGCCAGTGGGTAAGCTGCCAGCACATGCTGAGAGAATATTCCGGTGCCAGCCCCCAAATCCAACACTTGGATGGGACGGTCTGCTGGATATGGAATGATATCTACTGCCGTTCTAAAAAGATCAGCGTACCCAAGTAAGGCGCGCTGCATCCAATCGTCGTAGGTGGCAGTGATCGCGTTAAAAGCTTGATCGATGGTCATATCTCGAAAAACTCCTTATTCAGCATAACCGCACAGCGCCAGCGCCCGTGGGCCGGTATGCACTCCCAGTACCGGTGAAACGATGGAGATAAACATCTCTTTCGGTGAATGCTCACGGCGCACCCGTTCAGCCAGTTCCTCGGCTTCAGGCAAAGCATTATTATGCAATACGGTAATATGCAGCGGGTGTCTTGTATCTAAATTTCGGAAAAATTCCTTATATAGGTCTTCGATGCCGGCCTTGCGAGATCGGGAGGGCAGCGCTGCTCCCACCGTACCCGCATCTGGTTTGACGTAAATGAGCGGTTTGATCTTCAAAATCGAGCTCAAAAATCGGGCGGCATCGGCAATGCGTCCGCCCCTAGCTAAATATTCAATCGTATCCAGCGAGATGTAATATACAATTTTCTTTTGCACTGAGCTGGCCGCCTTCATCATTTCAGCTAAATTACCACCGTTTTCACGGACTCGAGCGGCTGCTATGACCTGCCAGCCCAGCCCCATTGAATTATTTTTCCCATCCATTATTTCGATTGGGATCGGCGATTCAACTGCTGCTCGGCGGGCTGATTCAATCGTCCCGCTCATGGCGCTGCTGATAGTGATCGCCAACACCTGTTCAGCCCCCTCTTGTGCTGCTTGTTGGAAGGCCTTCAAAAATGCCGCAGGGGTTGGCTGCGATGTGGTGGGGCGCAGTTTTTCACTTTCCAGACGCTCATAAAACTCCTGCGGCTGAATATCAACGCCTTCTAATAGGGGCTGACCATTCATCACTATTGTCAGAGGAATAACGCCTATTTCGTATTGTTGCAACCAGGCGGCAGGAATATCACAGGTGCTATCGGTTATCAGGACAATTTTATGGGTCATTTCAGTATCCTAATTCAGAAATTTGATTAACGTACAAATTCACACCATAATTCTAAACCAGAGAAAGATCTCATTATTATAGATGATGAACAAGCTCTTTTCACGGTGAAATAGTTGAAAAAGTGTCCACTGATTATTTTCAATGATTAAAACAAGTTATGAGTTTTCGCAAAACCTTTTTATTACCTTGTAAAATACTATAATGTTGAGTAGAATAATCAATAACTTATTGATATTTGTGCTTATGCTTTTACTGACATGATCATTTTTTGCTGGATGGAGAATAATAATGGCTGACTTATGGGTTGCCTTCATTACCGGTTTGACCACTGGTGGATTATCGTGCATGGCCGTGCATGGCGGGCTGTTGGCCGGATCGCTGGCCAACCAGATTGAAAAAGATATTTCCCAGAACAGCGGGTCGCTCAAAAAGGGTTTGCAGGCGCATATTGCCTTACCGATTTTGCTTTTCCTACTCGCCAAACTAGTGGTTTACACCCTGCTGGGCTATTTACTCGGAGCGCTGGGGTCAGTCTTCCAATTGACTGTCGCCACGCGGGCGATTATGCAGTTCGCTATCGGTATCTTCATATTGGGAAATGCGTTACGGATGTTGAATGTGCATCCATTCTTTCGCTATTTCTCGTTTGAGCCGCCCGCCAGTTTGACACGGTTCATTCGCCGCAAGTCGAAAAATGGAACATCGCTATTCACCCCAATTTACCTTGGCGCCCTGACGGTGCTTATTCCTTGCGGTGTTACCCAGGGAATCATGGCAGTGGCGGTGGCGACGGCCAATCCGCTGCAGGGTGCGGCGCTACTGTTTGCTTTCATCCTTGGCACCAGCCCGGTCTTCTTCCTCCTCTCTTATTTTGCCACTCGGCTGAGCGCGGTGATGGAAAAATACTTCGTGCGCATAGTTGCAGTAGTATTGCTGGTTTTGGGGATTATTTCTGTAGATACAGGGTTGAACCTGCTCGGTTCGCCTTACTCCATCACCCGGCTTGCGCAGTCATTTTCTCCGGCAGCTTCATCTCAACAAGCGGCCAGTTCCGCTGCCCCGGCTCAATCTGCCCCGGAAAGCGCCAGTCAAACCGCTAACAAAGGTGAAATTATTCTGACTGTGACCGGCAGTGGATACGAACCGTATACGCTGCATGCGCCGGCCAATACTCCCATCAAACTAAGCCTGGTGACCAACAACACCTATTCCTGCGCGCGTGCTTTTACGATCCCTGAACTAGGTATTGAAGAATTACTACCGAAAACGGGGACGAGAATTGTGGAAATTCCGGCACAAAAATCCGGTAAGGTGATGCCCTTTACCTGCTCAATGGGCATGTATAGTGGCGAAATAGTGTTTGAAGGATAGCCGAGATATGGAAAAGACCACCATTTTCAAAGTGACGGATATGCTCTGTTCCAACTGTGCCATGCATCTACAGGCATTGGAAGATGACCTTCCCGGAGTGTTTCAGGTGGATGCCAGTTATCGGAAACAACAAATGCTGGTCAAGTTTGATGAGGCTGTTGTGACGGAAGATCAAATCATCTCCGCCGCAAAAAAGATTGGTTACACAGCAGAAATTACTTAAGCATTTCTGCTGAAGCACAATTTTATTAACCACGAATACACAAAAAAAGGGGAATAGGTTGAGGTGATTATTTTTATATCGTTTTACTACGGTGTAACGCAAGCAGATCACCCACCAGTGCATAACCGGTTTCCAGCCGACCGGCGCCTGGGCCAATAAGCGTCACATCGCCCAGCAATTTTGTTGTGAAAGTAATGGCATTGGTAGCGCCGCCTACCTGCGCCAGTGGATGAGTCTCCGGCAGGCACTGGGGTTTGACGCTCGCCTTTACGCAATCTACCGTCTTTTCCACTTTTCCGATTAGCTTCCAACGTTCACCGTTAGCCCTGGCAACCTTGATATCATCCACCGTCAGCCGGGTGATGCCTATGCGGTCCACATCCGCCATGCGAATATCTGCACCCATCAGCAGGTTAGCCAGTATGACCACTTTGCCGGCAGCATCAAAGCCTTCCACATCGCCAGTGGGGTCGGCTTCAGCATAGCCTTTGGCCTGAGCTTCGGCCAGCGCATCCGCGTAGGCTGCGCCGGCATCCATTTGAGAGAGGATGTAGTTGGTAGTGCCGTTGATGATGCCTTGAATACAAGTTACTTCGGCCGCGCTAAGCAAATCCATCCCCAGACGCAGGGAGGGGGTGCCGCTCATCACCGCACCTTCCACACCGATAATCACACCGTGTTCGTCAGCCAGGGTTTTCAATTCGCGAAAGGCTAAGGCTACCGGCCCTTTGTTGGTAGTGATGACGTGTTTGCCGGATTGAATGGCCGCCTTCAAGTGACTGATGGCCGGTTCGCCGGTTTTTAGATCGGTGAAACTCAATTCGGCCACTACATCCGCATTCGATTCGGTGATAGTCTTGAGAGCATCCCAGCCCTTGTGCGGCGCCGAGACAGATCCGAGTGAGCCGCTGGCGTTAACGGCTGCTAGCAGGGCGGCCGGGTCGAGACCATCAGGGTCATACAGGCACCCTTTTTGCAGGTCACTGATAGCGGTGATAAGAAAGCGGGCGCCGAACTGTTGTTCGTAGTGTGCGCCGAAATCACGCAAAATCTGGGCAAAACCCTGCCCAACATTGCCAAAACCTATAAGCGCCAAACGGTAAGTTTGCATTGAAAAAGTCCTTTTTTTGATACTTATCAAGCATTATAAAGGGGTTTATACCTTGGAATAAAAAATCACTAATTTGCTGCGCAACTTCCCGGAAACTGCGAAATAAAAACTCGTTGAGTGCGATAATTAGTGATTATGAAAAAAATCCGTAGCCAATGTGCTTTTTTTGAATCAAATCAAATTTAATAAATGACCAAATCATTGGATGAATAGAAACTGCCTCAGGATCAATACCGGAAACTTTTCATTTGCATTAGACAGGATTATAATTTGCTTTAGAAAACATATCACTTTTTTCCTCATGAATTTAACCGGGCAAGGGGTTGGGGTGAATTCTTAATCAACTGGCAGTCAACCCCCATTTGATAATTATTTCAATACCGAATCGAACAATTTCAAGGAGGTGCAACGTGGGTTACATAATAAGTGATGCTTTTGGCCATCAGACCCAGATTGGATTAATGCTGCGCATTGGCAGCGATCCGGCAAACGAAATTGTATTGCAAGATGCGAAAGTTGCTCCATTTCACGCCACCCTCGGCGAACAACCAGACGGGTGCTTACTTCGTGATGAAAAAAGCAAGAGCGGCACTTTCGTCAACCAGAAACGCATCAAGGGATTGGTAAGTTTGATTGTGGGAGATCAAATTGCAATCGGGGGGACGACATTTATGATTGATAACAACCCCCAAGCACAACCTGCTCCCCCTACCCAGATTGTTCAAACAGCTCCAACACCGATCACTCAGGTAGCGCCACAACCTGTTGCAGCAGCCCCGGCGCGAGAGAAAAAGAGCGGCGGTTGTGGAAAATGGGCTTTGACGGGAATCCTGGCATCCATGTTAGCCTGTATCATTCTTATCGGCGGTGGATACTTGCTCTATTCATCTGGAATGGTGACATTAGATATGGTTTACACCTGGATAGGGATGGGGCCAGCGCAAATCCATGTAAATAATTTAAATGATTCCAATGTTTTTTTATCCATCAAAGAGGTTTCTGAAGACGCAAATGCAAATGTAATGCAACCCATTTATTGGGAGCTTGCTGCCTTTGACACAAAGGCAGAATCCAACTCTTCTGTGACCAACAAAAAGTTTATAGCCTATTTTGGAACCAGTAAAGATGGAAGTGAGTTAGGAACTTGTACATTTACACCAAAATCAGGTGATAAATACAGCTTCGTAATTCTGCCAGACAAGATACTGGTGGACAAAGTCGAATTCCCTGAGTTTATGGATAAAGCGCCTTCTTCAGGAACTGATCTGGTAATAGAGACATCCTCGCTTTGCCGTTAGATTTGATTGACACTCAAGAGAAGAGGAAAAATGAAAAGAAAAATAATAATCCCACTTTCAATTATTGCTCTTGTTCTATCCGCCTGCGGACCGACCATCGAAGTTAGAAACAATACCAGGGATAACGTCAGAGTAACGATAACCAATTCCAATCAAACCCTGACAGTTTCTCCTAAACCGGATGAAAGCCTGACAATTGATGTGAATGCGGGTACATATAGCGCATCCGTCATTTCTGCCGAAATTTGGAATAATTATGCAAAATCTGAACAGGCCGAACTGATGAAACTACTAGACCAGCCTGACAAACTGACAGAAACCCAGATCAAACAAATTGTCGACAGAATGGGAAAAATTATTGAGAATGAACAAAAGCTTATTAAAAGTGTAAAGATCCAATCGACCTGCAAAAGCAGTTTGAGTGATGAAAAGAACGGCCAAATCGGAATAAGCGGTACTGCTGATTCAACTTTGTACATCAATTGCATTCAGGTTGATGTGGCAACTGCTGAACCAGATCAACCCTGAAATTGACAAACTGGAGGTAATATGGGTTTCGCACTACAGGACATTTTCGGACGGCAATATCCGTTAGATAAGTTGATAAAAATTGGCAATGATAAAACCAACGACATTGTTCTGTTGGATATACAAGTCTCACCATTTCATGCCAGTGTCTCGGAACAACAGGGTAACCTGCTGTTGCAAGACCTAAATAGCAGCAGTGGCACTTTTGTTAACCAATCGCGTATCGAAGGGGCAGTTTCAATAAAATCTGGCGATAGTATTGCGATTGGGAATGCTATTTTCAAGATCGTCGATATTTCAGGCGGTCAGTCTGCAACCCTACCGCCGCTGCCACCACCACCCGAAATCACTCGACCGAAGAGAAAACGTGGCTGCCTGATAGCAATTATTGTAGGGGCAATAGCGGTCATCTTTTTATGTCTTGTTGTGTTTGGCGCCTGGTATTATGTCTCCAGTACACATCCGGAGATTATTGATTCTATCAACGAGAAATTGAGTTCCAGTTCTCCCCAGGATATAGATTCATCCAAGGGGTCTTCCCAGGATTCCAATTCTCCTCAGGATACAAGCTCGCCGCCAGGTGTCAATCAGGAGGGACCGAAAATATTAAGCTTAGAAGACACAGCCCTCACAAAACTCCATACCACCAGTTTCATTGTACATTCAGAAACCATTACCGAGGGAGTGGATGAAAATGGGAATGAACTCGTTATAAACAACCCTCGGGATGTTATGGAGCAGTCTACTCCGGAATGGTCCAGTTACTACCGTGATGTGATGTTGATTAATCAAAATATTGATGAAGAAACAGAATATTCCTTTCTGAATGGCAAGAGCTACTCAAAATCAGGAACTGAATGCATTGTTATCCCAGACAAATTTATCAACGACCATACTCCATCCACCAACGAAGTGAAGTTGGCCATACAAAACTATGTAGGTCGAGGGAATGTCAAGAAAACCGAATCGGGGGTAGCAATTAATGGGGTTTTGACAGATAAATATGAAGTAACCTTAGAAAATAAAGTGTCAAAAAATAATATAACTGAATTTGTCGGTGAACTTTACCGGGCTCAGGATGGAGGGTATCTGGTGCGTTATCAAATCGTATCAACGTGGAAACCCGAATCCCGGCCCGAAATAGAAAAATAT
>JBAWYZ010000041.1:0-12851 GCA_037143255.1 Leptolinea sp.
CAATAAGGCCAGCAATTTGGAACAACTTGTTCTTGATCATGTGACTCCTTTTTTAAATTGGTAGTGATAATGATACGAACGAAAAAACAAATCTTTATATTGATATCTCTTCTATTTTCACCTCCTGAAATAAAATTCCGATCGCGTAACGAGGTTGAAGTTTCCAAATTATCCTCGATATACAAAATGAAGTATTAACCAAGGCTTTAGAGATAGAAAACCTTATGCAACTGTACATTTGTTCATGGGTTGTGCTAAAGATCATTATACATCAAATATAATAGATTTCAAGTAGTGACATTCATTGATTGTCACCAAATATAGGTGATGAATGTCACTTGCATCGTCATATATTTTATACTATTATGTACAAAAGAACATACAATGTACATAAGTTCATGTCCACCAATTGAAAACGAGTAAGTTTTGCCTTCCTCTCCCTGAGGTGAACAATTGCCATTTTGGACAATTGATAAAGATTATCACCGTTAACACCCAAAACCATTTTTGTAACAAGAAGGAGAAAAGCATGGCGAATAAAGAAGTAAAAAAATTGTTCAAGGTTTTAGGCGTCCTCGTTGTTATGAGCATGCTGTTGGCCGCTTGCGCAACTGCTGCACCGACTGAAGCCCCCAAAGCCGAACCTGCTGCCGCTGAACCTGCTAAGGTAGAATAAGCTAAGCCAGCCGAAGCCGTCGCACCTACCGCCGAGCCTGTTGCACCAGCAGCCGATGCAGTGGTTGTTCCTGCCGGCATCAAAGAAGGTTTGAAGATCGCAGTTGTCCGCAACCTGCCCTCCGATGACCACACCAAACAGTTCCTTGATGGCGCCCGAACCGAAGGCGAATCTTTTGGCTTCAAAGTCGACACATTCATTGCCGATAATGACGATGCCAAATTCCAGGAATTGGTAGCCCAGGCCATTCAAAAAGGCTACGACGGCATGATCATTTCCCATGGAAAGAAAGATTATTCCTATGACATGCTGAAACCCGCCATTGATAAAGGCATGAAGGTTGTTACTTTTGATACCGTCATCGAAAAAGATGGCAAGAATTTACCCGAAATCACCACCACCTTCCAGGATGACTTCAAACTGGCCGAATTGTCCCTCGGCGAAATCGCTGCCATGTCAAAAGACGGCAAACCAGTTCGTGTTATCAAACTATGGTGGGGACCTGGTGTTCCTCCCCTGGATCGTCGCCAGACCATTTACGGACCAATGGAAGCAGCCGGAAAGATCCAAACTCTAGAAACTGTTGGACCCTCCAACTTCCAGGATGTCCAGGGCGATATTGCCACTAAAGTTGGCGCCCTACTCGCCAAGTACCCTGCAGGCACTGTAGATGCAATTTGGGGTTCCTGGGATGAAATGGCAAAAGGCGCCTATCGCGCGCTCAAAGAATCTGGCCGCACCGATATCAAACTCATCTCCATCGATATTTCCAACCAGGACATGAACCTGATGCGCGAAACCGACAGCGTTTGGCTGTCCACCGCGGCTGTTGATCCCAAACTAATCGGTATCGTTGACATGCGCTTGTTGGCCAAAATATTCGCGGGCGAAAAAGTCCCAGCCGAATACAATCTGGAAGCTAAGCTCATCAAGAAGACCGATTTGAAAGCCGACACCAACATGCTCAGCCTCAAAGACGTCATCCAGGGTTGGGGCAAATCTGATGCCTTCAACGAAAAATGGATGGAAGTTCTGCGCACCAAATACGTCAAGTAATCAGTTCCGCTATATAACCGGATAACTTATCTGGTGTTTGAAGAGAGAGAGAGAGGAAAACACCCTATCTCTCTCTCTTTCAGAAATATGAAAGCATAAAAATAATTTAATCGCAATATCAGAGAGATTCCTCTGCTTACCTCGAATATTCAACGGTAATTCCATAAACAGGAATCCGTTTTGATCGTTTCAAATTTTTGCAAGAATAGGAGGTGTCCCATCAATACTCAAGAGCCAAACAAAATCGAGATGAAAAATATCTCAATTTCATTTCCTGGCGTAAACGCCTTGATCGATGTTGATTTTGAAGTCGAAAAAGGTACTGTTCATGCCTTGGTGGGCGCTAACGGCGCTGGTAAATCTACATTAATGAAAGTAATGGTCGGCGCTTATGACCATTATACGGGTGCGATTTTCATTGATGGCGAGGAAGTTTCCATCCGCAACCCGAGGGATGCAAAGAAACTGGGTATTGAGATCGTATATCAAGAAGTAGACATCGCCCTGGTCTCATATCTCAATGTAGCTGAAAACATCATGTTGGATGTTATGGTCAATGAAATGGGCAACCGGCAATTTGTCAACTGGGGTGCTATTCATAAATCTGCCAGTCTAATATTAAAGCGACTCGGAATTAGTATTGATACCCACCAAATCGTCCAGAATCTTACTCTTGCACAGAAACAAATGGTTCTTATCGCCCGCGCATTAGCAGGTGAATGCAAATTCCTGATATTGGATGAACCCACCTCCCCGCTTAGCAACACTGAAACGCTAGAGCTCTTTCGCATCGTGAAAGATATGGCTTACAACGACAATGTAGGCGTTATTTTTATTTCTCACCGTTTGCCTGAGATTTTTGAAATTTGTGAAGAGATCACCATTATGAAAGACGGCAAAGTAGTTACCCGTCAGTCAATTGAGGGCGTTTCTGTCAGACAGGTTGTCGAGTTGATGCTTGGAAAGAAGTTCGAAGAAAACTTCCCAAAACTGAAAGTCGAAATCGGCGGCGTATTGTTGGATGTAAAAGCCTTGACCGAGCAGGATGGTAAAGTTGAAAACATCAATCTGCACGTTCGAGCCGGCGAGATTGTGGGCCTTTCGGGTCTTGTAGGTGCAGGAAAAACAGAGCTTTGTAAAACCCTTTTTGGCGCTCTTACTAAAAAGTCCGGCACCATTTCTCTTAATAATAAAGAGTTGAAAATCAATTCACCTTACGATGCAGTCCGTCAGAGAATTGCCCTTGTTCCTGAAGAACGCCGTAAAGAAGGGATATTAGTGCTGGAGCCGGTCATTACCAACCTATCCGCCGCCAGCCTCTCAAAGTTCACAAATCTATTCGGCTTTGTTAAATCCCGCGCTGAACGCATTGCCGCCAAGCAAATGATCAAAGACCTGGGGATTAAAACCCCCAGTGAAAATCAGAAAGTTGCTTTCCTGTCCGGCGGAAATCAGCAAAAAGTTGCTGTGGGTAAATGGCTTATCGCCGATGCTGATATTTATATCTTTGATGAACCTACTAAAGGTGTAGATATTGGCGCAAAACGTGATATTTTCCTGCTTATTGGTGAGCTGGCAAAATCCGGCAAAGGCGTAATATACGCCTCCTGCGAATTATCTGAAATTATCGGCATTACTGACCGTACTTATGTGATGTACGACGGAAAAATTGCTAAAGAACTGAAAACTACAGATACAACTGAAGAAGAGATTCTTTTCTACTCCACCGGAGGAAAATAAACCATGCAAAACACCATTTTTAGCAAAATTAAGGGCGGGTTGGGTTTTACCGACCTGGGCGAATTTATTACCAAATGGGGAACAATTTTAACGATATTCCTACTGGTGGTTTTTTTCTCTTTCATGATGCCAGGCTTCATGACAAGTTCCAATATGATTCAGATTTTCCGCAGCATCTCAATTGTTACAGTAATTGCAACGGGAATCACTATTAGCCTCACAGTTAATGGTTTTGATCTCTCTGTTGGATCGGTTGCAACGTTTGCCGATTCACTCATCATTTCCATGTTTGTCTGGTACACATTTGGCACAATTCCGGCAATTATTCTCACCCTTATCGGATGCCTGGTTGTTGGCGCAATCAACTCTTTCCTAATTGTTAAAGTTAAAATCCCTGATTTATTAGTAACGCTGGCAGCTCTCTTTATATTTGAAGGCGTTGCAATGACTTATACCGGTGGTGGTTCAATTAGCGAAGGCATGCCCCGATTGGATGGCACACCTACGATTGGCAAGCTGACTTCCGATTTCCGATTGATCGGACAGGTCCCATATATCATCATAATAATGCTGGTTGTTGTAGTTGTGGTTCACATTTTCTTGAACTATACAAAACACGGCCGCTACCTGTATGTTGTCGGTGGAAACATGGAAGCCGCTCGCCTATCAGGTATTCCGGTTGATCGGTACCGCACAATCGCATACTTATTATCTTCTCTTCTGGCAGCCCTGGGTGGCATTATGTTGGCCTCCAGGATTGGTTCGGCTCAAATTAATGCAGGTGCAGGTTACTTGATGCCTTCCGTAGCAGCAGCTTATATCGGTTTCTCTGTAGGCGGTTCAGGCCGCCCCAACGCTTTTGGGACCTTTGCTGGCGCTGTTTTAGTAGGTCTTTTGGAAAATGGTCTAGTAATGATGTCTGTTCCCTACTATTCACTAAACATTGTTAAAGGCGCAGTTCTGGCATTAGCTCTTGCATCAACTTATTTCCGTAAAAAATAAAAATCACCCTTGGTGGAGGAAAAAAAGATGTCCAAATTTGATGAGTACTTTTTGATGAAGCCGGCAGATGTTATTGATTATGCCCGCGAGCGCTTAGATATTTTTGATAAAAAAGCCGATTTAGAAAGTAAAGAAATTGGTGACGGAAACCTGAATTACATCTTCCGAGTATGGGACAATAATTCTGACAAGTCTGTAATTATTAAACAGGCCGGTCACTACGCCCGAATCTCAGATGCTTTTAAACTCTCACCAGACCGCAACCGGATTGAAGCCGAAATGCTAATTTTGGAAGGCAAACTGGCGCCAGGGTTAGTTCCGGTCATTTATAAGTTCGATGAAATCATGGCCTGTTGTTCCATGGAAGACCTTTCAGACCATATCATCATGCGACAGGCCTTGATTAAGCATATGAAATTCCCGCTCTTTACCGAGCATATCACCACATTTATGGTCAACACCCTTCTTTTAACTACCGATGTAGTCATGGGACACAAGGAGAAAAAGGCTCTGGTGGCCAATTACATCAACCCGGAACTGTGTGAAATCACCGAAGATTTAGTTTTCACTGAACCTTTCAATGACAACAAGAAACGCAATTTGGTATTCCCACCCAACTTGGAATGGGTTGAGAAGCAATTGTATGGTGACAAAGCGCTAATTTTGGAAGCTGCAAAACTAAAATTTGAATTCCTTACCAATGCTCAGGCGCTTATTCACGGCGATCTGCATACTGGTTCTATATTCATCAAAGCAGATTCAACCAAAGTTATCGATCCAGAATTTGGTTTTTACGGACCGATTGGCTACGACACCGGCAACATTATCGCCAATCTGATCTTTGCCTGGGCTAATGCGGATGCCACTATTAGCAAACCAGTAGACCGGATAGCTTACTGCAGTTGGCTGGAGAAGACCCTGGTGGAAGTAATTGACATGTTTATTAGTAAGTGGAAGATCGCCTGGAAAGAAAATGTAACGGAAGTTTTTGCCAAAGTTGATGGCTTTGATGAATGGTACCTTTCCAACGTTCTATCCGATACTGCCGCAGTCACAGGACTGGAATTGTGTCGGCGCATTGTTGGTCTGGCCCAAGTAAAAGATATTACAACCATCCCCGACGAAAATGCTCGACTGCGCGCTGAACGCTTCTGCCTGACCGCTGCCAAAGTATTCATCAAGAAGCGCGCTGATTACAAAACCGGCGCTGATTTCTTGAAGACACTGAAATCTTCGGTATTAGAGTTCCCTCGTTCGTAAACAAGGAAGAAATTAATCAGATGGAAACTAACAAGGCATTAGATTTTGAAACAGTAGAGCTGGATGACATCAATAACGCCCTGGTTATCATTGACCAGACCTTGCTGCCCAACGAATTTATCTACTTGCACCTCACCACCCAACCAGAAATATGGGAGGCCATATATGAACTGCGTGTGCGCGGCGCTCCGGCCATCGGAATTGCAGCCGCGTATGGGGTTTACCTGGGCGTAAAGAACAGCATCGCCAACGATTACGACACCTTTTATGCCGAATTCAAAAAAGTTAAGGAATATCTGGCGTCCTCCCGCCCGACCGCAGTAAACCTTTTCTGGGCGCTCGATCGCATGGACGCGTGTTTTCAGAAGAACAAAACAAAATCGGTTGGTGAAATCAAAGAATTGTTGCGTAAAGAATCGGAAGAAATCAAAGCCGAAGATGTTTGGGTATGCAAAACGATTGGCGAATACGGTTTGTCGCTTTTACGTCCCAACATCGGCATTCTGACCCACTGTAATGCGGGTCAACTGGCGACCGCAAAATACGGAACTGCCCTTGCCCCTATCTACCTTGGGACTGAAAAAGGCTACAACTTCAAAGTATTCGCCGATGAGACCCGTCCACTGCTTCAAGGCGCGCGCCTGACAGCCTTCGAATTAAACAAAGCCGGCGTGGATGTAACCCTGATTTGCGACAATATGGCTGCCACGGTCATGGCAAATGGTTGGGTACAGGCGATTTTTGTCGGCTGCGATCGAGTGGCCGCGAGTGGCGATGTCGCCAATAAGATTGGCACCTCAGGTGTGGCTATTTTGGCCCATAACTACGGTATCCCATTCTATATTTGCGCCCCCACCTCTACCATTGACATGAATTGCACTACCGGGAAGGATATTCACATAGAGCAGCGCAAACCCGAAGAAGTGACCGAAAAATGGTATGCAAAACCCATGGCGCCGAAAGGTGTAAAAGTCTTCAACCCGGCATTTGATGTGACTGAAAGTAAATTCATCACCGCCATTATCACCGAATACGGCATCGCCCGCCACCCCTTTAAACCCGCGCTGGAAGAAATCTTCCAGAAAAAAGCCGCGGCAAAGAAATAATTTCACAGTTCGAGTGAGTAGCGCCATCACCCCCATCGAACACGTGAGGAGAAAAATGACTGTTTCCAACACTTTCAATGCTGACCAAACCAGTTGCATCCGCATTCTGTGCGTGGATGATCCGGCTGTACGGCTATACGAACAGAATGGCGAACTCATTTCCACCTGGTCGAAAGCCAATGGGACAAAGGTGGACATAGTCATCCTCCCCTGGGAAAAATATCCCGAAAAGGTTTATTCAGTTTTACAGTCAGGTAGCAGCGAATTTGATGTTGTTATGCTGCCTGGTTACTTCTGGCTGCCAAAGTTCGCCGCCAACGGTTGGCTAACTCCATTGACCAACCTGGCCGTTGAAAACTCTGCTGCCTGGCAAGCCTATGATTATGAAGATATCCTGCCCCGCATACGCACTGAACTGGCATTAGACGGACAAGTTTATTTACTTCCCAGTTTTTCGGAAGTACAGGTAGTTTACTACCGCAAAGACCTTTTACAGAAAACCGGTATCTCACAAATTGAGTCGCCGGTCTCTCTGGAAAAATGGCTAGAAATCGCCAAAACCCTGCACAACCCGGCGGGAGATCTTTATGGCGCTCATTTCAAAGGGGCTACTACGGAAGCGCTGGTCGAGTGGTTGCCATTTTATACTGCCGCCGGTGGTTTTTTACCTACTGGTGAAGAAGATAAAACTCTTCCGGAAAGCGAAACCCATCAATCTCTGCGCCAATTGAAAGAATTCCTCCCATATTGCCGACCGGATGTTAGCGAAAGCGACAATGCAACCTTATTTGAAATGCTGACAACCGGCAAGGTAGGCATCGTCAACCATTGGAGCGGTCAATTGGGGCCAATCATGAATCCAGAAGTTAACCCATTTACCGAAGATTACGGCTTTGCTTCACTTGAGCATCCCTGGGGAACCGTTTGGGCTTTCGGAATTTCAAGCGCTTCTCAACACAAGCTGGAAGCCTTTTCCTGTCTGCTTCACCTGACTGGGGCTTCTGCTGATCTGCAGCAAGGAAAGTTCTCAGGGTCGCCTGCCAGACGATCTTCATTTGAAAACAAAAAAGCCGCCAAGGACTACCCCTGGTTCCCAGCTTTGTTGCAAGCTATAGAACGTAAAAACACATTTCCTGCCACGCAAAGTTTTGCTGACAAAATGGGGTATTTTTACAGTATGGTGCACGAATTTATTTCCGGAAATCAATCAGCCGAGAATGCAGTTCAAGAATTAAATCAAAAATTGGAATTGGAATAATTGTGAGTATTTTTTCACTCAAACGAAAGAATGAACAGCCAGGCCACCTCTTATGACTTTTAGTCCTCAACTAGGCACTTTTTCCCAGGTTCAGCAATCTTCAAATGATGAATTGCTAGTTCGCATTGCATGGCTGTATTACATGGAAAACCTGACCCAGGCACAGATTGCTGAACGGTTGAATTTGTCTCGCATTAAAATCACCCGCAATTTAAAACTTGCGCGTGATAAAGGCATCGTTCAAATCAACATTCAATCGGATAGCAGCGCTCTGCTTGAATTGGAATCAGCGCTTTCCAACCGCTATAACTTAAAAGATGTAAAGGTTGTCATGAGCGTGGAACCCCGGCAATCTCTGCATCGATTATTAGCCAAAGGCGCCAGCGAATGGCTTGTTCCCCGCCTTGAATCCGGGCTAACTATCGGGTTAGGTCTCAGCCGTACGCTTTCATACATGCCTGAGTATTTCAAGCCCAAACGTAAAATCATGTGTAATTTCACTGATATTATCGGCGGTATTACCGGCCCAGCTTCTTCCATGATCTCTTTGAATATTACTTCACAGATGGCAGAAATTTGCGGAGGCCGTCCTTTCAGATTGCTCGCGCCTTCTGTAGTATCCAGTAAACAGGCCTACGAGATCATCCTCTCTGAACCAATACTCAATGAAGTGTTTCAGAAAGCACAGAACTGCGATATTCTTTTTCAGAGTTGCGGCGGAGTTGACCTGGATGCCCTTTTATACGAGAACAAAAGCCTGCGGGCTGAGACCCTGAAAGTCCTTTCAGATAACGGCGCGGTTGGAGATATTCTGGGTCACTTTGTGGATATTGACGGCACCCCGGTCAAGGTTCCCTATGATGAACTCATCATCTCAATTTCCCTGGAAGCCCTGCAAAAAGTTCACCTGGGTGTACTGATTGCCGGCGGACTGGAGAAAGTAAAAACCATCCACGCGGCGTTGAAAGCCAACTATTTCAATGTGCTGATCACTGATGAGAATACCGCAAAAGAAGTTTTGAGAATATCCTAACTGGAAAGCCACTTATTTAATAAGATGGAATATAGATTTATTCCGCGAAATTGGAGAGAAAATGATAAACATTCACCGCTTTACTGGTCAACCGAATTCCTTCAACTGGGAAAATGTTAAGGCAAAAGAGTATCCTGATGGCCCTGCGAAAAGCGCTGCTGGCATGGTCATTTTGGGAAATGATGATGGCGCTCCTCATTTTGCTTTTCGATATTTCTGTGTTCAACCCGGAGGATATTCAGCCCGAGATGATTTCCATTTCCACGAACACGGTGTGATGATTCTGCACGGTCGGGCAATTGTTCATGTTGACGGTGAAGAAGCCGAAGTAGGCCCGAATGATGTGATCTTCATCCCCGGATGGAAGAAACATCATTTCACCGTTCTGGGAGACGAACCAATGGGGTTTCTGTGCATCATCCCTAATAAAGACATGCTCAAGAATTTGTACCCCGAAGAAGTAATTCATCCCAAAGGATGTTAATCCAATTATTTTTTACCTCATAACTAGAACCCTGGCTATCAAAGCCGGCAAGGAGAACACGGAATGCAAGGAAATCAAAAATTAAATTTATCCGGAGAACGTTTTACGGTTGAATACAGCCTGTTTGGAACCCGCTCCGATGTGGAACAAATGGCTTTTGCCATAATAGTTGAAGAAACTGTTGAATTTCCCTACGATTTATTACCCGAAGGTGAAATCAAGGATCAAATAGTCGGAAAAATTGAAGAATTAACCGAAGTTGGCGAAAACCATTTCAAAGCCGTCATCAGTTACGCCATTGAGATTACTGCTTATACAGTTGCTCAATTGATGAACGTAGTTCTGGGTAATATCAGCATGATGCCCAATATAAAAGTGGAGCGGTTTGACCTATCACCTAGCCTGGCAGCCAAATTTTCTGGCCCACGCTTTGGACGCGAAGGGCTGCGCAAACTTCTCAATATCCCCACCCGGCCGTTGCTGTGTACCGCACTGAAACCCATGGGACTGACTTATAAAGAACTGGCTGATATGGCTTACCAGGTCGCCAAAGGCGGAATTGATGTAATAAAAGATGATCATGGTATTTCCAACCAACCCTTTTCAAATTTCAAAGAACGCGTGCAATATAACCAGGAAGCCATTGAGAAGGCCAATCACGAGACCGGCGATAAAAGCATATATTTGGCCAATGTAACTGGTCGTGCGGACGAACTTCTGGAAAACGCAGCCTTCGCCAAGAAAATAGGCTGCGGCGGTCTGATGGTTCTGCCCGCCCACAGCGGTTGGGATGCCGTACGTATGCTATCTGAAGATGACAACCTCAACCTGCCAATTATGAGCCACCCGGCCTTCCAGGGAAGTTATACCGTCTGCCCGACAGCCGGATTCTCCCCATTTGCCTGGGTTGGGCAGGTTGCCCGAGTCGCTGGAGCGGATATGAGCATCTTTGTCAATTTCGGCAGCCGGTTTGCCAGCACCAAAGAAGAATGTCTCTCTGCTGTTGCAGGAACTGTCGAACCTATGAGAAATATTAAAACCACCTTCCCGGTTGCAGGTGGAGGCGTCACCATGGAGAATGTCCCCAATATGAAAAATGTGTATAACAACGATTTGATCTACTTGATGGGCGGCGGTTTGCATAAGGCCGGGCCAGACCTGGTAGCCAACAGCCGGCGCTTCCGCGAATTGATTGAATCTTGATAGTGGTGAAATAATGAAATTCACCACTACAGTATTGGAAATTAGCCCTGGCCCCGGTTTTTCGCTGCAGAACATCACTCATCTGGTGAATGAATTTGTTGCCAGCGCGGCTGTGCAGGAAGGCCAACTGGTGGCGTTTTTCAAACATACCACCGGATCGATCTTCATCGGTGAGCATGAGTCCGGCATTGTGGCGGATATTGAAAGAGCTTTGGAAGCCCTCGCGCCCATCAATGGAGAATACCTCCATCATAAGCGTGAATGGGATTTCAATGGTTCGGCGCATGTTCGCGCGGCATTTATGCCCACTTCGATCGTCATTCCTATTCACGAAGGTTCAATGGTTCTTGGAATGCATCAGGAAATTATGGTAACCAATGGTCAGCCGGAGGAATTTCCACGCTATGTGGTGCTGCAGGTGATGGGAGAGTAATATGCCAAAGAAATTTCAATCCATCCTATTCTGGTTTGACGGCGCTTTCACCGAACCCATCGCCTCTTTGACTTTGAGCGCTTTGAAACCCGAAATAACCGGCGCAGACCGCATACCGTTCCGTCAAAAACTACAGTCGCTGCATAATGAACTGGCTATCGGCAAAATAGATGCGAATACCTATTGCCGCCAGGCAGAAAAGGTGACCAACATAAATATCCCTTCTGATCGACTTATTCAGCAAATACTGGATCTAGCCGAAATCAATCAACCTTTTTTTGATATTTACACCCAAATCGCCCCCGAACATGCCCCAAAAGTCGTTGTGGATATCCCCGCAGAATGGTTTGATCAATTGGTATCTCGCTGGAAGGTCACCGATGTCTTCCCAAAGGAACGGGTAATATTCACTGAACAGTTCGATTTGAAGCGAATGTACCCGGATATTTTCTACTTCATCCCCCAGGCTGCCGGACGGAGTATAGACGAATGTCTCATGGTTGATCCACGGCAAATGCGAGCTGTGGCTTCCCACAAATTGGGGCTGGCTTCTGCCGCCTATGTTTACCCGCGCCGATTGAAAATAGATCTTGCGCTGCAAGGCATCTGGAAAACGAGTGAAGATATCTTCCATCCCAAGGCCGGAGCCAGGGCGAATTTATAAATAATTTGTGATTCTATCAAAACCGGAATTGCGCTCAAGCTTTGTTTCGGAAAGAGACTACATCAATTCGGAGTGTAAGTATGTAACGGCCAGCATGATCTGCACAACATCGATGGGTTGGGGCGAATGTCAGCGAAGTCGGTATTGCTAATTCCAAATCACATGCGGCGCGGGATCAATCATGGGCCATCAATATCCACAAAATTAATAAGACAACATTTTTTTGACAAACCGGCGTAGAGTTCGAGCAACCTTAATGGCTTCTTACGCATCTTCTTTTGATGGAAGAGTTCCAGGGTAGCGTGCTTCGACGGCATACGCAGATATTAACTCCATGGCATTCTCACTGAGCGGTAGGATGATTCCATATTGCTGGCATAATGATCCCAGAGCAGCAAGGTCATGAGTTCTGGGAAATGCAATTTGCCGGGAAATAAAAAGCGCATTGATGTATTTTTTAATACATTGTTTGGCATGAAAAGTTGCACCAAAGGTCAAAAGCGATTTTCGTTTGATGGCCGATAAAGCAAGCAAATAATCTTCTTCTGCCCGTTCAACCCAGAGTTTTCAGGAAGCAGAGTCTGGCAAGTCCGGTTTATCGTTCAAAAAGCACTTTGCCTTGCGTCATAATCTCTTGAAAGAAATCGTCTCGTTTTTATAGCAATACCTCTATTTCGGATGGTGTCCTTACCAGAATATCCATGGGGAAATCTCATCCACTGGAGGAAGGTACAGCGTTGGTTAATCCGTTGCCTGCAAAGAAGCCCCGAGTGTATAGACGAGGCGAAAGGACGAATCTATGTTAAGAAATATCCTGTAGCCTCGCCCTTAAGCTGAAATTGGACGGTACCTGGCTAATCGGGTGAATGATTGTTTAGCTCAAGGACGAGGCAATTATGTGAATAAAGGTCATGCAAATTGATTTCGCCTCGCCCC
>JBAWYZ010000042.1:0-12542 GCA_037143255.1 Leptolinea sp.
AGCCATAGACTTGTTGTGGGTGGAACGAGTATCGAGTATGGCGTAGGAGAATTGATCCCCGTTAAACCTAAAAGGGTTTTAATAAATCCCAGGGAATATGCCGGGCTATTAGAGCGGAAGAAAACCCACCCTATCATGAGAATCAGCAGAGTATAAATCTGTTGAACGACACCGGGTAATTTGCGAATAACTTTTCCAATGGGGGAAACTTCCAGGCAAATTGCCAGTCCATGCAGCAAACCCCAGATCAGGAAGTTGATGGTTACGCCGTGCCATAAGCCGGTAAATAAAAACACAATCAACACATTCCCGTAAGTGTTTAACCAGCGGTTACCTGCAGCTCGTTTTCGCTCCAACGGGTAGAAGACCACTTCGCGGAACCAGCCAGAGAGAGTCATATGCCATCTACGCCAGAATTCCGAAATGCTTTTTGCTTGATATGGAAAGTTGAAGTTCTCCGGAAAACGCAGCCCAAATATCATACCCAGACCGATAGCCATATCAGAATAACCGGAAAAATCAAAGTAGATTTGTAATGTGAAGCACACCAGTACCAACCAGGCAGATGGCGTAGACAGGTTCGGGAGAGCCTGATCAAACACCCCCCGGTCAACCATCAAACTAAGCCGGTCGGCAATAATTGTTTTTTTCGCCAACCCGGCGATGAATCGCCTGGCGCCTTCTCCAGCAAGCGGCCAATCTATTGCCCGGCTGCCTAACTGCTTACCAAGGTCGCGGTAGCGCACAATGGGGCCGGCAACCACTTTCGGAAAAGCTGTCATATATTCGGTGAAGGCAACAAGGTTAGCCTCCGCTTTGGAGCGGTTGGCAGCAATATCCAGTAGATAGGCAATTGCCTGAAAACTGTAAAAGGAAATGCCAACCGGTAACGCGATGCCTTTTAACAGGTACGGTTGCAAAGTTGACAATCCACTTGCTGACCAGTCTACTGTCAGGGTAGAAATCCAGGTTGGTCCATAGGCTACCAGGATTTTGAAACCCAGCATCAAACCAATGTTAAAGATGATCCCACCGGTCAAAACACCCCGGAAAGGCGAATTATCCTCGCGCTGCTTTTGCAGCCTGCGACCAAGTACAAAATTTATACCGGTTGAAATCAAAATCACCGGAAACAGCAATGGACCTGCCCAAAGGCAAAACAACAGGCTGGCTGCTGTAAATACGAGCGGACGAACCTTGCTCCCAACCAGCAAATAGATGGTCAGGGTTAGCGGTAAAAAGGCAAATAAAAACAGGGGCGAACTAAAATTCATTCCACGCCCGGCAAAATTGGCATGGATGGGCCTTCGACCCCCAGCTTTTCGGAAAGAGCAGCCCGCAATGCAGTGCGATCATCCCACGGATACTCCTCAGTACCGAAGCACATGGATTGTTCGTGGCCTTTACCACAGCAAATCACCACATCACCCGGCTTGGCTATTTGCACAGCCTGCCGGATGGCTTCCCGCCGGTCAGGCGCGCAGAAAAAGGATTGACCTTCTTTTCCGCCGCGAAGGGCAGCAGCTTCCGCCATATCAGCCAAAATGGCTTGCAAAGATTCTGTTCGCGGATCTTCCGCAGTCAGAATCGAAACATCGGCATATTGCTGGGAAACCTCGGACATCAAGCGGCGTTTATCGCGATCGCGCAAACCGGCCGAACCAAAAACTGCAATCACCCGGCCGGATGTCATCTTTCGAGTAGTCTCTAGTGCATTCTTGAGAGCGTTGGGGGTATGTGCAAAATCCACCAGAGCGATAAAATCCTGCCCCAGGTTGATGCGTTCCATGCGTCCTGGGATGCTCTTCAAAGCGGCTATCCCTTCGGCTACCACAGCCGGTGGAATTTTCAATCCGTAAACCGCAGCCGCATAAGCTGCCAGACAGTTGGAAATGTTATAAGCGCCCAACAGATTGCAATGCACTGGTTGCCTACTTTCCATTGTGCAAATCGTAAATTTCAAACCACCCGGAGAATAGCTCACATCTTCCGCCCAGGTATCCGCCCCGCTTTGAAGACTGTAGCTGCGCTGGTTTTCACCGGATATGCTTTTTAGATATTCATAAGAAATATCATCCTTATTTAACACTGCCAGCCGTGGATTTCCCTGCGAATTTTCAACCGTATCAGCCAGCATTTGGAAAAGACGACCTTTCGCCTGGCGGTAACTTTCATAACTGCCATGAAAATCCAAATGCTCATGGGTAATATTAGTCACAACAGCGATATCAAATTCACATGCGGTAACTCGATGCTGAGCTAGACCATGCGATGTTGATTCCAGAACAACATGCGTCATGCCAGAGGCCACCATTCGGGACAGATAGTATTGTACATCCGGCGCTTCGGGTGTTGTGACGTGTAAACCGGTATCCACCTCTTCATTCCCAATCACAGCATTGACAGTCGAGATGATTCCCGGAGATAAACCAGCTTTTATCAGAATTTGAAAAATTAAATTGGAGGTAGTGGTCTTTCCATCTGTGCCGGTCACCCCGATGACCGTCAGGTTACGGGCTGGATTGCCATAAAAGGCGGCAGCAAGATGGGCCATCAATTCCCGCGCGCTGCTGGTTTGGATATACGGCACGGGGAGGTCAACGGCTGGTTGTTCTCCCACAATGCCGGCAGCGCCTTTTTCCAAGGCTTGCTGGATAAACCGATGTCCATCGGTGTTTTCACCAACTACGGCAAAAAACAGGTTGCCGGGTTGCACCAGACGCGAATCCATTACGAGGCCAGTAATCGGTATGGGATTCCAATCGCCCGACAACTGCCACTTGCAAGGGACGTTTGAGATCAACTGCTTAAGAGATTGTTTCAGAAAACCGGTCATAGTTGTTTGAATAATTCTACCTTGAATTATGGCTGACTTCAAATAGCAAATGATTTTAATCTCATTCGAGAAACAAACTGCAATTATTTTTACCCTTGCAAAACCCAATTTGTCACTTTAAATAAAATAGAGCGGTTGATTAAACCGCTCTATTATCAAGCTCACCGGAAATTGATTAATTCAGACTCTGCCGTAAGCTCTGCAATTGACCCGAAATGGATCCATCCAGAACACGATCGCCTACTTTGACAATCAACCCGCCGAGAATAGATGGATCAACCCGGAAACTAATTGCGGAACCCCCGCTCAGTTTACCTAAAACATCCTTCTTGACAGTTTCCTGTTCAGCCGATGAAAGCGGCAGCGCACTGGTCACTTCAGCGCCAATGCCTTTCATTTCGCCAACTTTTTCCAGCACAATCACTTTGCCCGACTTTACACCAGAAAAGAATTCGTCCAGCAAGGCATGTTGACGTTTCTCATCCAATGTTTCGCCGATCAATTTTTGGGTAGAGGCGATGGCCAGCGCAGCAACTTGACCGCGCAGTTCACCGAGAAGCCGGTTGCGTTCGAATTCCAGTTCCACCGCAGCGGCTTCACGGGCTTTGGCCGCCTCGGCATCTATCCCCGCACGGATCGCGCGGCCAGCGGCTTCGGCCTGCTCTGAAGCAGCCCGAATAACATCTGCAGCTTTTGAATGCGCTTCCGCCATAATAGAAGCGGCTTCTTTTTCAGCATTTGCACGAGCTTCAGAAGCAACTTGAGCGTCTTCCAACCCTTGAGCAATCGTCTTACGACGCTTGTCAAGCATTGCGAGCATCGGGCCGTATGCCCATTTACGAAGAGTAACAAACACAATTCCAAACATCAATATTTGGACAATTAAGTAACCAAGATTAAGACCTAAAGCTTCCAATGGTTTTCTCCTTCCTCAAATCAATAATTTAAAGAACGAAGAGCATCAAGAAAGCAATCACCAAACAGTAAATGGCGATAGCTTCAGAGAAAGCAATACCCAGGATCATATTGGTAAGTAAATTTCCATAAGTATCCGGGTTTCGGGCCATACCGCCCAGCGCTCCATGAACACTTAGACCGATACCAATGCCCCCCCCCAAAGCACCAATCATAGAAAGGCCTGCCCCAATAAATTTTGCCGCTTCAACAATATCACCTGTCATGCTCGACTCCTTATCTTCAAATTTCAGATGGATAATAATTATTAAGCTGTATGTTCTTCTTCGTGTTCGCCGTGACCTTTCGTCGCTTGCGCCATAAATATCATGGTAAGCATGCCGAAAACAATTGCTTGAATTAATCCGATGAAAACTTCAAATAAAACCACAAAGGATTGCGCAAATACCGGTACCATGGTGCCAACCAAAAACAACAATACCATGCCGGCAAAAACGTTTCCAAACAACCTGAAGGCAAACGAAAGGATTTTTGAAAACTCAGAGATCAATTCCAGCAGACTAACCATAAGGTCCATCGCTCCAAAAAATGGGGCGGTAAACAATGTTCTGGTATTAAAGAATTTGCTGAAATAACCAAAACCCTGGGCTTTAATTCCAATGACCTGGGTCATAACCACTGATATCAACGCCAACGCGACAGTAAAATTCAAATCTGTTGAGGCCGCCCGAACGTATGGAACAATCAGATAACCAGATTCTTGAACAGCTTCGCCAGTTCCTTTGACAACTGCTGCCAGTACTCCAGGAATTAGCACCAAAAGAGGAGTGCCATGCACTGATTCTTCAATCTTGCCAATGCTATCCACACCTGGGAGCAACTCCAACCAGTTGGCAGTAAGCACAACCAGAAAGATAGTCATGAAATACGGGAAGATCGTACCTGCCCATTTCCCGGCAGTGGATTCAGTCATATTGTAAAGGGCTTCAACAACCATCTCTATGGCGCCTGTAATTCCTTTGGGAATTAAGTCGCCTTTTGAAAGCGCCTGCTTGATTGAAAAGCCCAAAATCAATACCAGAATATAGCTAATTATTATGGCGACCATTGTGTTGGTCATATAAAATGACCCAATCACAGGCAAAGTGAACAATGGCTGCGCACTAATATTTTCAGGTGCGACTTGTATATGAGGTTGGATAGGAGGAAAATATTGCGCCCCAAAGACACCCAAAATAATAAACAACAGAACAATCCAACGGTTGACGCCCCAGCGCCATTTACTTTTGGCTTTCAACTTCCTGTTCCTCCTTCGCATTCGCCTGGATTTTTATGCGACGAATCGCGCTCTGTGAGACAAAAAACATTACTGCCAGAGAAATTGGGATACTCCCTAAAACCAGCGAGAGAGTAAACATCGGGCGGGTGCCAAATCGTTGATCCAGATATAACCCGCCAAATACCGCACCGAGTACGATAAGAAGCGTCAGACAGCCCACCTGACCTGCCAGCGCCGCCAGGGCAAGATTGAATATATACTGCTTTCGGTTCGTTTCGCCAGGCGATGCGTTTATCATATTTTCATTATTATAACATTATCATGCAATCAATGCCCAATAAAAACAAGTGAAGATGCTGCCGCAACTGCCCAACTGTACCACGGAGCAAGAATCACTCCCAACACCAGAATGCCGGCAATGCACGCAGCAAACGCGATCTGCCAGGGGGTACTTACTTGATAAACTGGCCTTTCTATTGCAGGTTTGCTTAAGAAGGCAACTTTTATAACCTTCAAGTAGTAATAAAGGCTGATGACCGAATTTAAAACGGCTACAACTGCCAGCCAGGCCAGTCCGGATTGGACTGCAGCGGAAAAAACGATCAATTTTCCGATGAACCCGGCAAATGGAGGAATTCCCCCCAACGAAAGCAAACTCACCAAAAGCGCCATCCCAAGTATAGGAGACCGGCGGCTTAAACCAGCCAGGCCGGCAATATCATCCGTGCCGGCTGACTGGGCAGATAGAAAAGCAATCCCAAAGGCAACCAGGTTGGTAGCCAGATAAGCCATCAGATAATACACTACGCCAGTCGCTCCCAGATTTGAAGAGGCCGCCACTCCGACCAATATATAGCCAGCCTGAGCAATAGAAGAATATGCCAGGAAACGTTTGAAATTCTTCTGGCTCACCGCCAACAGGTTGCCAACCTGCATACTGGCGACCGCCATAATCGCAATCAGGAGCGGTGAATAAGTTGAAAGCGCGGGGAAAACTGCAAAGCTAAACCGTAATAAAACTGCGAAACCGCCCGCCTTGGAAGCCGTTGCCAAGAACCCGGCGATTGCTGTTGGAGCGCCTTCGTACACATCCGGCGCCCAAAAATGGAAAGGCACTGCGCTGATTTTGAATCCAAGCCCGGCTAGCACCAGTAATCCAGCAGTAGCCGCGGCCATCGGCGGTATATTTCCAGCTTTGATTGCTGCACCAATCTCATACAACTGTGTGGTTCCGCTAAAACC
The DNA here is from genome assembly GCA_037143255.1 of Leptolinea sp. Taxonomy (GTDB): domain Bacteria; phylum Chloroflexota; class Anaerolineae; order Anaerolineales; family Anaerolineaceae; genus Leptolinea. Next base: position 6,273 of record JBAWYZ010000042.1, read on the forward strand.
ATACAGGAATGTAAACCCGAATAACATGATTGTAGATGCCATCGCCCCGTACAACAAATATTTCAAACCCGATTCGACTGACTTGGGTTCCCTAAATCGAAATCCGGCCAGGATATATAAAGGAACTGAGGCTGTTTCCAAAGCCAGGAATACCATGATTAAATCAGAGGCCGCCGCCAACATTGTCAAACCAAGGGTGGAGATAATCAGTAGAAAATAAAACTCCCCGCAGCAATATAGATTTTCTTCTTCAACAGAAAACAAAGCAGTAATTGCTGCTCCCAGGATTACCAGTACCCTGAAAACCGTTCCTGCATGGTCCAACCTTAACATTCCACCCCAAATCAGCGTGGCGCCATTTTGGGGAATGAAAAATACTGCGCTGGTAATTGCCGCGATTATCAGCCCGATCACTGTTACCCAACAAAGGGAGGCCCGTCTGCGATTTTTCCATATAAGCTCCAGAAATAGTAGCAGGAGCGCCAAGACTGCCAAAATTATTTCAGGCAACAAGGTGAGCAACATGGATGATGAATTAGCTGAAGATGTCATCTATTGACCTCCCAGCAACGTCAGAATGTGGGTCACGCCGCTATTCACCATCGGGACCATCAATGAAGGAAGTATGCCCAGGGCAACCATCATGAGACAGAAAACACCAATCGTCAATTTATCCAGCAGGCTGACATCACCTACCGTTGTTTCAAATTCAGCGGGTAGTTCCCCAAAGAAGACTCGCCGAATAACCAGCAAAATATAACCCGCTGTCACAATAATACCAAGGGCAGAAATAATCGCCACCACTGGTTCTGCTTTCCAGACTCCCATAAAAATGGGAAATTCGGCGATAAAACCGGAAAAGCCCGGCATACCCATGGAAACCAAACCGCCGACAATAAAGCCAAATGCGGCAAAAGGCATCTTTTTGATCAGTCCACCCAATTTATCAATATCCCTTGTATGTGTCCGGTCGTAGACCATGCCGACGACCGCGAAGAATAGTCCAGTCATTACCCCGTGGGAGAACATCTGCATGCCAGCGCCCAGTAAGCCTTCGCGGTTAAGCGAGGCAAAGCCAATCATTACCAAGCCCATGTGCGAGACAGACGAAAAACCGATGACATATTTAAAATCCGTTTGAACCAGGGCAATCAGCGCCCCGTAGATCACATTGACCGTCGCCAACCCTATCACCAAGGGTGCCCAAATTTTGGCGCCTTCAGGCAGCAACATGATGGCAACCCGCAGGGCTGCGAAAGCGCCTACTTTCATCTCTACTCCGGCTAGCAGCATGGAAACGGCGGTCGGCGCTGCAACGTGTCCATCCGGCGCCCAACTGTGAAAAGGGAAAATACCTCCCAGCACGGCAAATCCGAAAAATACAAACGGAAACCATAAACGTTGAAAATCAACCCCAAATCCAGCCTTTTCCAGCGCCAACATATCAAATGTATTGGCACCCGAGGCAAAGACAATAGCCAGCACACCTACCAACGCTACCACCGACCCAAGAAACAGGTATAAGGTCAACTTCATTGCGCCGTATTCACGGGTCTTTGGACTACCCCAGATCAAAATCATCAAATATTTCGGGAAAACAGCCAGCTCAAAGAAAAAGAACAGCATGAACAAATCCAGCGAACAGAAAACGCCAAAAACACTGGCTGCCAGAAACAGCAGAAAACTGAAGAATTCGCGCGGGCGTTCATCAATATTCCAGGAAATGGCCGCTCCGCAGGTGGTCACTATACCTGCCAAAAGCACCAACGGCAGGCTGATACCGTCAACCCCCACATGATAGGAAATTCCCAGCGCCGGCAGCCAGTCGACTTTTTGAACAAACTGGTAACCACCAGCAGCAATATCATAATTCGCATACACCCAAACAGAAAGCGCTAGTGTTATCAACCCACTGATCAAAGCCAGCATGCGCGGGGCTTTTTTCTCTGTTGCAGGTAACAGCAAAATGACGATGCCAATCAGCAGCGGTAATGCAATAATGAATGTCAGCGCAGAAAGTTGCATCGTCCCTCTTTAGAAGATAGCGGTAGCCGCTTTGTTGATCATTTCGAGTATCCAGGCCGGCCAAATACCACTCACCAGCATCAAGATCATCAGTGGCGCTATTACTGCAATTTCATCTGCGCGAATTTCCGGCAGATGCCCCGTCCATTTCTCTTTCAACGGGCCGTGCAAAACCATCTTAAGCGCTTTTAAAATGTAAGCGCCGGTGAAAAACAAACCAATCATGCTGATGGCTGTGGCGGCTGTAAATACTGGCCAGGCGCCCCGCACCACCAGAAATTCTGAAACAAACCCGCCCAGACCTGGCAGACCTAGCGAACCCATTGCGGTAAACAACAGGATTCCACCGTACACTGGCAATATGGCAAACAAACCGCCAAACTGTGTCAGATCGCGAGTATGGGCGCGTTCATACAGCACTCCCACCAGGAAGAACATCCCCGCCGCCGATAGCCCGTGATTAAACATTTGCAGAACTGCCCCATTGACAGCAATGATGGCATTTTGCGTTCCGGCGGCCCAGGCGGCCGCCGCAATTCCCAAAACGACAAAACCCATGTGGTTAACAGAGGAATAGGCTACCAAACGCTTGAAGTCATTCTGTCCGAAGGCGCCCAGCGCCCCAAAGACGATGGCAGCGGCTGCCAGAAATGCCAGCCACCCGGCATATTGATGAGATTCCACTGGATACAAAGGCAACACCAGCCGAAGTAAACCGTACGCTCCCAATTTCAACAAAACGCCGGCTAGAATCATGGAACCTGGTGTAGGGGCTTCGGTATGTGCATCTGGCAGCCAGGTATGGAACGGCCAGACCGGAACTTTAATGGCAAAGGCCAGGACAAACGCCCAAAATGCAATGGATTTAACCGTAGAAGGATCCAGTCCAAATAATGGCAGAGGAGCAGTTTTCGGCCAGGTAGCAGTTAGCTCCACAATATCAAATGTTCCGGCAGCCACGCCCATCATTTGAATGGCCAGCAGCAATCCCAGCGACCCTGCCATAGTGTATAGAATAAATTTCAGCGAAGCGTAATTGCGATTCGCGCCGCCCCACTGGTTGATAATGAAATACATGGGAACCAGACCGATTTCCCAGAATACAAAGAATAGCAGGAGATCCAATGTGAGAAAAACGCCCAACATGCCGGTTTCCAAAAACAGGAACAGCATCAGGAACCCTTTGACCTTCTCTTTAACCGAAGAAGAGGCCAGTATCGCCAAAGGCGTCAGGAGAGTTGTAAGCAGCGCCATGGGCAATGATAGACCGTCCACTCCCAGGTGGTAACTTGAACCAATTGATGGATACCAGTCCATTTTCTCGACGAATTGATACCCTTGCAGAGAAGGATTGAATCTCGCCCACACCATCAATGTGGCGGCCAGTGGCAGCAACGATGCGGTGAATGCAAAAAAACGCAAGCTTTTTGGTTTATCTCCGGGCAGCCAGAGTAGAACCAGCGCCGCAGCCGATGGCAAAAAGAGGATCAACGAGAGGAGATGGTCAGTCGTCATCCCAATCTCCTTATCCATTCCCCAGGAAGTAGTACACAACCATCCCCGAAATCAACATAACCCAGATGGTCATAATCATATACTGCTGCACCCGGCCAGTTTGCACCTTGCGGAGAGATTTGCTGATCTCATTCAAAGAGGCTCCCAGTGCATCACCACTATCACTGATAACCGGTTTATCAAAACCGTTCCGCAGAATACCACCGAACAGCGGAGTGATGGCGCCAACGGCATGGAGAACGCCGTCAATTACTTTTTTATCCATCCAAAAAGCAGTGAACTGCTCAGCCACCCAGACGGCCGGCCGGATAAACACCGCCGTGTAAATTTCATCAATATAGAACTTGTTTTGAAGTAAGGAATATAGCGGACCGAGGGCTTTCTTAACTGGGTCCACCTGATCCGCTTTGATTTCTTTGTAAACTTGATATCCCAAAGCCAATCCGCCCAGAGAAACAACTAACGAGACGAAGAGCGGTACCAGACTGTGCGATTCGCCTGCCTGACCTTCCAGTGGATTCATGGATGACAGGAATGTTTGGAACCATCCACCAGCTTGTCCACCTAGAACCGGGAAGCCAGCCGGGATGCCAAACCACCCCGCTGCCGTGGCAAAAATTGCCAACAACACTAGCGGGTAAACCATGGTTTTACTGCTCTCATGAGCATGAATGGCAGCTTCACTGCGTTGATTGCCAAGAAAAGTTAAAGTAATTTGGCGGGCGGTATAAAACGCCGTGATCAAGGCCGTCACGGCCAGAACAATAAATACTATCCAAAATCCGCCCGAAAACGCCCCGCTCAGAATCTCGTCCTTGGACCAGAAACCGGCCGTAACCAGCGGAAATCCAGCCAGGGAAAGACCACCCACAACAAAAGACAGGAATGTGATGGGCATCTTACTGCGTAACCCGCCCATATTCCACATATCCTGAACGTCCACATGCTCCCCGCTATACAGGGCGCCGTGTTCCATGCCGTGAATCACTGAACCCGACCCAAGAAACAATAATGCTTTGAAAAAAGCATGGGTAAATAAATGAAAAACAGCGCCGACATAAGAACCCACCCCCAGCGCGGCAATCATAAAACCAAGCTGCGAGATAGTGGAATACGCCAATACCCGCTTGATATCATTTTGCACAACAGCAATGCAAGCCGCAAAAAAGGCGGTAAATGTTCCGATTAGCGCAAGTATAAACATCGGGGTCGTCAATGGGTTGCCGGGTACCCAGCCAGCGCTGATTAGCGGAAAAGCGCGAATTGACAAATATACTCCCGCTGAAACCATCGTGGCGGCATGGATCATGGCCGAAACCGGCGTTGGTCCTTCCATGGCGTCAGGTAGCCAGATATGCAGTGGGAATTGTGCGGATTTTCCGATGGTACCAATGAAAAGCAGCAATCCTGCCAGTCCGGCCAGCGATAGACCTAAAATACCGGTGGGAATGGAAGCAAGCCGTTCAATAACTGCCGGGGAGAAAATAACCTCATACCGCAACGAGCCGGTGGCGGAATACAAGGCGGCCAATCCCAACAGCATGAAGACATCGCCCACGCGGGTGGTGAGAAAAGCCTTGACGGCCGCATTACGGGCCGATTCTTTGGCATACCAGAACCCAATCAACAGATAGGAACACAACCCCATGATTTCCCAGCCGATGTAAAATGTCAACAAATTGTCGCTTATCACCAGTACATACATCGCGAACGCGAATAAACTAATAAAAGCAAAAAACCGTGAATATAGCGGTTCAATCGATGGGACGTGGACAACCTTGCCCTGCGCAGAAGTTACCATTGCGCCATGCGGTGGCAGCCCTGGTTGATCATGCACACCAATTGGTGCGCCGTAGTTTTGGTATCCGATACTATAAATAAAAATGGCAAGTATCGTCCAGGCAACAAAGAAAAGCGTCACCGCACTGAGCGGGTCTATACGAACCCCGATCTGCAACCACTCGACGCCGGTTGGCAGCCAATTATAGGCAGATCCTAAAGCCGATTCTGCCAGCCCGGTTGTATGAATGGCTCTCCAAAAAACCAGCATACTGCCCACCCATGAAAGACAGGCAGCGCCAACCGCCAATGTGTGACTTACTCCTTTAGACCGGTTAGCGCCTAAAACAATCAAGATAAACGCAGCCAGCGGCGGTAGTGGTAGAAGCCAGATAAGGGTTTCTGTCGGCATTGGACTCCGCGGTTAACCTTTCATCGTATCGAAATCATTTGCAATAATGGTGCGCTTATTTCGATAGGCAGAAATAATAAGAGCCAGTCCGGCTGCGGTTTCAGCCGCAGCAACTGCAAAAACAATGGCTATAAAAACCAACCCGTTAATTTTCTCAAAGTGGAGATAACGCCAAAAAGCTAATAGATTAATATTAACCGCATTAAACATCAATTCAATACCCAACAAAATGCTGATGGCATTCCTTCTTGCCAGAGCGCCGAATAAACCAATGCAGAATAAAGCCATTGACAAAATAAGTATCCAGGAAAGCGGGATCATCGGTTAGCGATCCTTATGTTCGCGGGCAATAAAGATACCGCCAACCATGGCGGCCAGCAATAACATGGTGACTGCTTCAAACGGCAGTAAAAATTCTTCGGGGTCGGCAAATGCTTTTCCCAGAAGCGCTAGGTCATCCGCATGGGCCGGAAATGCAGTCGGCAGCGTCTGAAAACTTCCCCATGCCGAAAGCACATAAACCAGGCCAACAAAAAGCC